>NZ_RZSW01001193.1:0-442 GCF_003997375.1 Mesorhizobium sp. M5C.F.Ca.IN.020.29.1.1
AGCCTACATCATCCTGGATGGCCGCTTAGCAAAAGCATTCAGCGCCTGGCCGAATTACATATCAACGGCACCCGGGGTCGCTTACGCGTACCTGCCGGACTACAGGAGAAATCGCAAGGACATTTATCATAGCGCGCGCTCCTTAAGTGGGCTCGCAAGCAAGATAGGCGTTTCTCCGCCCACGCTTGAAGTGACCATAGCTGACTACAATCGCAATCCCCGCCCGGGCTGTGCTGGATTACTTGAACCACCCTTCATTGCTCTTGGACCGGTTCGAAGCTGGCTGCTGACTGAGGGGGGCCTCCGAATTTCGGCTTCAATGGAAGTGCTCTCGAAAAGCGGGCAGGTGATCCCAGGTCTTTATGCGGCGGGAGCGACAGGCCAGGGCGGAATCATCCTGGAGGGCCATGGCCACCATCTTGGTTGGGCTTTTACCTCTGGG
>NZ_RZSW01001194.1:0-440 GCF_003997375.1 Mesorhizobium sp. M5C.F.Ca.IN.020.29.1.1
TCACAGGTCAATGAATTCCAGTTGGTGGGCGGCAGCTCCAAAAATCTGCGCTCTGTCCAGCGGGGATCAGGCTGTCGCGAAACAGCGGGATCACATTTGCCATCTACCTGGCTTCCTTCGGAACAGATGGCCTTGTCGGGGATTAAGGCCATTCGAACCCACAAGGACCCAAAGCAATGGACCACACCAATCATGTCCGCCTAACTGAGGCGGAACTCACACCCGATATCCTCGAGGATGCCACGATCTACGGCCCCGATGATGAGAACATCGGATCGGTCTCACGTGTCGACGGCACCGGGAGTACCGCCACAGTCATTATCGACGTCGGCGGCTTCCTCGGTATTGGCGCGAAGTCAGTAGCGGTTCCTGCCAGCCAATTAGAGTTTATGCGGGACGAAGACGGCGATGTTCACGCCGTCACCACATGGACGGAGGAC
>NZ_RZSW01001195.1:0-439 GCF_003997375.1 Mesorhizobium sp. M5C.F.Ca.IN.020.29.1.1
GCCTCGAGATCCTTCGGCTGGTCCGGAAAGGTGGAAATGGTGGCGAAGATGCCGGCATTGCAGCGCTCGGTGAGGTCGCGGACGATGGCGACGAAGAGTTTCTCCTTGTCGCCGTGGTGGTTGTAGATCGTCTGGCGCGAAACGCCGGCCTCGGCGGCAATCATGTCGATATTGGCGCCGGCGAAGCTTTCGCGGCAGAACACCTCGCCGGCAGCGTCCATGATGGAGGCGCGCTTGGCCTCATGACCGCGTGGCGGGATGCTGTCAGGAGAAACGTCGTGCTTCATGAAAAACTATATAGAGGTGATTGACGGATTAGACAAGAGTGTCTAAATTTATGGACTTAGCTAAAAGGAATATCCCTCCGCAGGAATTCGGAATTTCACGGCATGGAACGTCCTAGGATTATGGGCCGGTCGGCGGCCAATCAGATTTGAAA
>NZ_RZSW01001196.1:0-434 GCF_003997375.1 Mesorhizobium sp. M5C.F.Ca.IN.020.29.1.1
CAAACGTTTCGCCAATTATTGGAAATCCGATGCGGCCTGGTTTGATTCGTTCGAGGCTCTTGCCATACATGATGTCACAGCGCGCACAAATGCGCTGGCAACAGGCCAGATCCACGCGATGGAACGATGCGACCTGAAGACGATCCATCTACTAGAGAGGAATAAAGGTCTGGAGATCGTGTCGGTAGCCGGCACTCAACACTACTCTATGCCCATGCTTTGCGATGTCGCCCCGTTCGACAACCCGGATGTTCGACTGGCGATTAAACATGCGATCAACCGGCAGCAGTTGCTAGATACCCTGCTACACGGACACGGGAAACTTGGCAACGATCACCCAATCGGGTCCACAAATCGCTTTTTCGCCAAGAATCTGCCACAACGCGAATTCGATCCGGACAAGGCTCGATTCCACCTCAAGAAGGCTGGCCTTT
>NZ_RZSW01001197.1:0-434 GCF_003997375.1 Mesorhizobium sp. M5C.F.Ca.IN.020.29.1.1
ATTGGTGATCACCCAAGGTCGTATCCAAACGCTGTTGCGGCTGGAAATCAGCCCCGGCGACGGCATTATTTTACTTGGCAGCCTGGCCTGGGCCTTGAATATGGTGGGCACCCGCCGACTGGTGCATAACGCCACCGCCATCGAAAACACCAGCTACTCAATGCTGTTCGGCACCCTGGTCCTGCTGCCATTGGGATTTATCTTCGAGCATCCACTGCAAAACCTGGCCGCAGCCAGCCTCAATGTCCATGCCGCCGTGGTTTATCTGGCACTGTGCGGGTCACTGCTGGCCTACTTGCTGTGGTTTAACGGGTTGGAAAAAATCGGTTCGGTGCGTACCGCCATATTCTTTAATCTGGCGCCGGTATTCACCATGCTGGTGGCGACGCTTACCGGTACCGCCCCCAACGTTTGGCAGTTGGCCGGGGCGGCCT
>NZ_RZSW01001198.1:0-432 GCF_003997375.1 Mesorhizobium sp. M5C.F.Ca.IN.020.29.1.1
ATTGTAGATCGCTTCGCCACCGGCATAGAGCGAGATCGTCCTGATGGCGACGTTGAAGCGCATCGTGCCATTCGGCGCCATCCAGCCGACCGCCCCGCAATAGACCTCACGCGGGCCTTCCTCCAGATCGTTGAGGATTTCCATCGCCCGGATTTTCGGGCAGCCGGTAACCGACCCGCATGGAAACAATGCCGCGAAGATGTCCCCGATCGTCAGGCCGGGCAGAAGTTTTGCGCGCACCCGGCTCACCATCTGGTGGACGGTTCGACGATCATGCGGTTTTCCGCCTGGGTCTTCGGGTCGTTCCTCAGAAACGCCTTGACCCGGCGATCCTCCTCCTCGGTGTTGCCGCGTGGCGCGGTGCCCTTCATCGGCAAGGTCTGGATGAAACCCTTTTCGTCGATCTCAAAAAACAGTTCCGGAGAGCGGGAG
>NZ_RZSW01001199.1:0-431 GCF_003997375.1 Mesorhizobium sp. M5C.F.Ca.IN.020.29.1.1
CAGAGGGGGAGATGTCGCCAAAGGCGACAGTGGGGGTCGTCTCGCGTGGAGCGCCGACCACCTGCGCCTGCGATAAGGGGCCGAGTCCGGTCGGACCGACCCCCTCTGGCCGCTTCGCGGCCATCTCCCCCTCAAGGGGGGAGATTAGCGCTCAGCCGTCACAACTCAAGCCGCCTGCGGTTCCGGCTCGAAGGCTGGACGGCTGGTGTTGATCAACAGCGAGATGCAGGCTGCGGCTATCGCCGTCATGCCGGCGATGAGGAAGGCAAGCTCGTAATTGCCCTGCAATTCACGCATGGTGCCGCCGAAGAAGGCGGCAGCCGCAGCGCCCACCTGATGGCCCGCGACGATCCAGCCGAAGACGATCGGCCCGCTGCGGTCGCCGAACGCCTCGTTCGATAGCCTGAGCGTCGGCGGCACGGTGGCGATCC
>NZ_RZSW01000119.1:0-13460 GCF_003997375.1 Mesorhizobium sp. M5C.F.Ca.IN.020.29.1.1
CTGCCGCAGGATCCTTTCCGCGGCGAGGTGCGGAAACCACAGGGACAGGATTCGCTGCCCGTTCTTCCCCGGCCCTTCTTTCCTCGAAATTGCGTTCATCCGGGTTCCACTCCAGTGTGAATTGTCCCGGCAAGGCCGTGCGGCTCTTGCCGATGCTGACGGTGAAGGCGGGGCGGCCGATCGAGCCGGCGAGCGGCCCGGCGAGCGTCTGGCGTGGTGCCGACGGCGCAGCCGACAGGACGAGGCGGACGGATGCCGCCGTCGGTTCGGCCTCGCCGGCCTGGCGCAGCAGGAACACCGGCCGGCCGGCGCTCTGTGCCCGGGCGTGCAGCCGCCGCGTCGCGGTGAGGTCCAGCCGCTGCGGGCTGCCGCGGATTTCGAGGATGACGGCGGCGAGCGCCGTCATCCGGGCGGCTTCCTCGGCGACCCACAGCCCATCGAGGAGCCTTGGCGCCTCGGAAAACAGCAATTGCTCCGGCTCGATCCCGAAAAGGCCATGAAGCCCTCTGGCATAGGGGAAGCCGGCCTCGCGGAAGACCTCCGCGGTGCCGATCCACAGGACCGGCAGTCGCGGCGGCTCCTGTTTGAGGATCAGGCTGACGAGCGACAGGGCGAAACCGGCGACAACCCCGGCATCACGTGTCGCGGCGCCATGGATCTCGCTCAGCGCCGCCTTCGGCAGGCCGCCGCTGAGCGCAGTATCGAGACCCTCCGCGCCGGTGCGCAGAAACGCATCGGGCGGCGCCACGGCGAGGCCGCGGCGGACGATTGTTAGATCTCGGGGCGTGACATCCGCATCAACGGGAGCTGCGCGGGCCGGCGCCTCCAGGCGCTCGGGCAGCGTTCCCTCGATCTTCGCGATCTGTCGGCGCAGGGCAAAAACAGTCTCCCGCGCCACGGCGCTTGTCGCCATGACGGTCAGCTTCCACTCACAATTGTTCCTGTTATGTTCCTATTGATTCCAGAGGCCGCCCGAAGAGTCAAGCGGAGTCATGGGGAATTTATTCCTGTCTGCGCAAAGGCTGCAACCTGGCCATTTGCCGACTCCGGCTCGAAAGCCTATATGCCGGGATCAAAGGACAAAGCATGGCCCGCATCTACAAAACCCGCACCTGGCACGCCGAGCTTTCGCCGTCGATGGAGGAAATGGAGTTCCTGGCGCTGGAGGCCTATGCCCATCTGCCGGAGGAATTTCGCAAGCTGACCGGCGAGATCGTCATCCAAATCGCCGAATTCCCGACCGACGAGATCATGGACGACCTGTCGCTGGAAACGCCGTTCGACCTGCTCGGCCTGTTTGAGGGGCGCGGCATCGCCGAGCGCTGGAATCCGCAGACCGGCGAGGGGCCGAACCGCGTCACGCTCTACCGCCGCGCCATCCTCGACTACTGGGCCGAGAACGAAGAGACGCTGGGCGACATAGTCACCCATGTGCTGATCCACGAGATCGGCCACCATTTCGGCCTGTCGGACGACGATATGGAGCGGATCGAAGAGGCAGCTGAATAGTGTCCAGATGACGGAAGCAGAGTTGCCAATCGGATCGACTGCAATTGGCCGTATAACGACATCCACTGAGCCGCGAATTGATCCAAACCGCCATCGGCTGCACTCGATGAGCTTTGCCGTCTACCCGCAAACACTGTTGTCGAGCCCGCCATTCTCCTGGCGTTAGTCGATTTTTGGCTGTCCAAATTCGACCATCCACTAGCACCGATGATATCGGAATGCGCGATATCCAGCATTAAACGCCAGCAACTGTCGGTTGCCGAAATTCTCATGAAGATGGATACCGTCTCCGGTTATCCGGGCCTTTATGCGGCGCTATCGATCCTTTATTTCAGCTGCGATGACGTCGACGGCCTTGCAGACGCAAGGTTCAACGAAATCAGAGCTGCCTGGGAAAAGCTTCTGTAACGGTCGTATCCTACCAGTCGCTGAGCTTGGTGTTGGGCCCGTATTCCTGGCCCTCGACATCCTTCACCACGGCCTGGCCGCAGCGCATGCTCTTGGTCTGCTTGTCGTAGGCATAGGTCGGCGAACCGAACAGGTGCCAGCCCTTGTTCAGCGCCACCGTCACCTTGTGGCAGAAGCTGGAATCGTCCGGACCGGACAGAAAGCGGTAGAGTTTCATTTTCATTCCTGTGGTGGGTTGCCAATCATGCCCCGATGGCGGCCGCCTTCGCCAGCAGTTTTTCGGCCCGCGCCAGATGCAGCCGCTCGACCATTTTTCCATTCAGTGCGATAACGCCCTTGCCGGCATTTTCGGCAAGTGCGAAGGCAGCTTTCACCAAGCGCGCCTCGGCCACGGCTTCGGCAGATGGCGCGAAGGCCCGGTTCGCGGCATCGATCTGAGCCGGGTGGATCAGCGACTTGCCGTCAAATCCCATGGCGGCCGCTTCCGTGCATTCGCGCGCGAAGCCATCCAGATCGCGAAACTCATTGAAGACACCATCGAGCAGGTCGAGGCCACCGGCGCGCGCGGCGAGCACCATCTGCATCAGCCACGGTGTGAGATAGCGCCGGTCGGGCGTGGCCAGAACGCCGGTCTCCTTGACCAGATCGTTCGTTCCGGCAACGAAACAGACCAGCCGCGAGGCCGGATCGCGGCCAAGCTCGGCAATTGGTCCGATGTTGAGCAGAGCCTTGGGCGTTTCGATCATTGCCCATAGTTTCACCTCGTCCGGCGCGAAATTGTCGTCGAGCACGTCGCCGGCCTCGAGGACGTCGCGCGGCGTGTCGACCTTGGGTAGCAGGATGGCGTCGGGCTCGCAGCGTGCCGCGGCCAGCAAATCGTCGGCGCCCCATTTGCTGGAGAGCGGGTTGATGCGCACGATCATCTCGCAGCGCCGGCCATTATGGTTGGCAACCGCGCGATTGGCGAAGATGCCGGCCAGTTTTTCGCGCGCAGAAACCTTGTCGGCCGGGGCGACCGCATCTTCGAGATCGATGATGACGGCGTCGCAGGCCAGCGATGAGATCTTGGCCAGCGCCTGGTCGTTCGAGGCCGGGACGTAGAGCACTGAGCGGCGCGGGCGGTAGGTTTCGGTCGTCATGTCCGATCTATGCCGTCTGCGGCGGGTCGAGGCAAGCGGTCTTCGCCTGCACGAAAACTGCATAAAACTCCCGAAAATCTCCTCGGACCCGCCTCGCTGCCTGCATTTCGGCTGGCGAGAAGGGCGGCATGCAAGTGCGAGAAAAATCCCGTTGGTCCCTGCCTTACCGCCTCCACAATGACGGTTGGTGGCTCGTAGATCCGCCGCGGGCGCACCGTTCGGCTACTCTCTTCCCCTTCATCCGCAAATCTCCGCCCCGGTATGCCGCCCGGATCAAAGCCGCTGAGAACGTCCGATCATGACATCGTTACTTACGGCCGCTCCGAGCTTTTGCGGGCGATTCGGCGTTGCGGTCCTGCTTGCCGCGCTGGCCGATTTCTTCTTCTACGGGCAGCCGGTCGGCATCACGCTTTTCCTGTTCGGCACTACGCTTGCCGCCGCAGTCGCGGCCATCCATCCCTCGGCGCTCAGCGCCCGCGGCCTGTGGCTCGGACTCGCCGCCCTGCTTGTCGGGCTGCTGCCGCTCATTGAAAATGTCAGTGCGCTGTCCGTCGCGATCGGGCTAGCGGCGATGGTCGTCTTCGCGCTTTGGCTGGTCGGCCGGCTGCGGCGTGGGCTTGCCCGCATTGCCGGCCAGGTCGCGCTCTTCCTGCTCGCGGCACCATTCCGGTTCGTCCACGATTTCTTCCGCTGGCGCAAGGCGGCGCGGCGGCTTGGCCAGCGGCGTATCCGCCTTGCGGCGATCGGCGTCTGGATCATGCCG
Organism: Mesorhizobium sp. M5C.F.Ca.IN.020.29.1.1; assembly: GCF_003997375.1. Classification (NCBI taxonomy): domain Bacteria; kingdom Pseudomonadati; phylum Pseudomonadota; class Alphaproteobacteria; order Hyphomicrobiales; family Phyllobacteriaceae; genus Mesorhizobium; species Mesorhizobium sp. M5C.F.Ca.IN.020.29.1.1. The sequence continues at coordinate 3,820 of NZ_RZSW01000119.1, forward strand.
CTGACCCTGGGCGCAGTGTTTCTCGCGCTGTTCGGCGCCGCCAATCCGGTTATCGAATACTGGCTCTCGCTGATCGATCTCCACGCACTGCTCGACCTCATCCAACTGCCACGGCTGGCGTTCTGGCTGGTCGTGCTTGCCGGCGTCTGGGTCTTTCTGCGCCCGCGCCTGCCGCGCTTTCTCCGCCGCATTGCACATCTCGCATTGCCTATCCCCCTCGGGGTGTCGACAAAACCCGCCAAGGCGATCGAGGACATCGTCTTCGGCAAGGCCGCCATCCTTCGCGCGCTGGTCGTCTTCAACATCCTGTTCGCAATGCAGACCGCACTCGACGCCACCTATCTGTGGGGCGGCATCGCCCTTCCCGACGGGCTGACCTACGCCGCCTATGCGCATCGCGGCGCCTATCCATTGATCGTCACGGCGCTGCTTGCCGCCGGCTTCGTCCTGGCGGCGCTGCGGCCGGGAAGTGCTACCTCCAGCGATCCGCTTATCCGCTGGCTGGTCTATGTCTGGGTGGCGCAGAACATCGTGCTGGTCATCTCGTCGATCCTGCGGCTCGATCTCTATATCGGCATCTATGCGCTGACCTACTGGCGCGTCGCCGCCTTCGTCTGGATGGGGCTGGTGGCGGCGGGCCTTGCTCTGATCATCGCCCGCATCGCACTCGAAAAATCCAATGAATGGCTGCTTTCCGCCAATCTTCTGACGCTTTCGGTGACGCTCTATGCCTGCTCCTTCATCAACTTCGCGGCGCTGATTGCCAACTACAATGTCGAGCACTCATTCGAAATGACCGGCCGCGGCACCAAGCTCGATTTCTGGTATTTGCGTTCGCTCGGTCCCAGCGCCTGGCCGGCGCTTGATCGCTTCCTCGAGCATCAGGCCGAGACGAATGCGGCCAGCATTCCCTCTTACCGCCAACTCGCCCGTCTGCTTGGGCAGGACCAGGCCCGCTACCGCGCGGGCCAGGAAAACTGGCGCGCCTGGAGCTTCCGCGACTGGCGGCTACTTCGTACTCTCGACACATATATCCCGTTCGTGGTTCCTCAGGGCTCCGAACCCTTCGCGCCGGGCCGCTGATCCATGCCGCACAACATCCTTGTCGCCGACGATGATCCGCATATCCGCGAAATCATCTGCTTTGCGCTCGAAAAGGCGGGGATGAAGACGGTTGCCGTATCGGACGGCGCCGCCGCATTGCAGGCGATCGGGCGCCGCGCGCCCGATCTTGTCGTGCTCGACATCGGCATGCCGGAGATGGATGGGCTGGAGGTCTGCCGACGGCTGCGGCATACATCGGATGTGCCGGTGCTGTTCCTGTCCGCGCGTGATGAAGAAATCGACCGCATCCTCGGGCTCGAAATGGGTGGCGACGACTATGTCACCAAGCCGTTCAGCCCGCGTGAACTGGTCGCACGCGTCAAGGTCATCCTGCGGCGCGCCCGCCCGACAAAGGCGGAACAGACCGACGACCGGCAATTCTCGCATGGCAGACTGGCTTTGCTGCCGGCTAGCCACGCGGCCAGCTTCGACGGCAGGCCGCTGGTGCTGACCTCGATCGAATTCGCCATCCTGAAAGGGTTTCTGGCGCGGCCAGCACATGTGCTCGGCCGCGACATGGTTATGGCCAATGCCTATGCCGCCAACATCCATGTCGCCGACCGCACCGTCGACAGCCATATCCGCAACATCCGCGCCAAGCTGGCGGCGGCCGGCTGCACGGATGCGATCGAGACCGTGCATGGCGTCGGCTTCCGGCTCGGCCGGTGCGGCGCGTGACCGCGCATAAATGGCGGCCGCGCCTCGCCACGATCGTTGTTGCCATCCTGATCATGGTGATGGCGCTGCCGCTGGTCGGCCTGTTCTTCTTCCGGCTCTACGAGAACCAGCTGATCCGCCAGACCGAGGCCGAGCTGATCGCGCAAGGTGCGGCCGTTGGCGCCATCTATGCGCAAGAGGTCCGCGACGCCGGCGTCGCCATCGAAAAGCTCGGCGCGGCCGTGCCTGCGGACAGTGCCACCGATCCGGACTCTCGCTACCGGCCGATCGAGCCGCGCCTCGATCTTGCCTCCGACTACGTTCTGCCGGCCCGGCCGCCCGCCATCACCGCGACCGCCCCGGATCCAGCCGTCGCTGCGATCGGCGCGCGGCTGTCGGGCATTCTTGCCGAGACGCAGAAAACCACGCTTGCCGGCTTTCGGCTGCTCGACCCCAAAGGCGTCGTCATCGCCGGGCGCGAGGAGATCGGCCTGTCGCTCGGCGCCGTCGAGGAGGTTCGCCAGGCGCTGGCCGGCCGCTATGCCAGCGCGCTCCGGCAGAGGATCTCCGACGAGCCGCCACCATCGCTCTATTCGGTCAGCCGCGGTACGAGAGTCCGCGTCTTCGTCGCGATGCCGGTCGCGGTCGACGGCAAGGTCGCCGGCGTGGTCTATCTGTCGCGAACGCCGAACAACATCGTCAAGCACCTCTATGGCGAGCGCGGCAAGGTGGGGCTGGCGGCGATCGCCATCCTCGGCGGCACGCTGCTTATCGGCCTGGTCTTCCTGCGCACCGTCAGCCGGCCGATCTACGCGCTGATGGAACGGACAAAGCGCATCGCGGCCGGTGATCGCGACGCGATCAGGCCGCTCGATCATCACGGCACGCGCGAGATGGCGGCGCTTTCCGACGCCTTCCTCGACATGGCCGAAAAGCTGCATGCGCGCTCGGACAGCATCCAGACCTTCGCTACGCATGTCTCGCACGAGCTCAAATCGCCGCTGACCGCGATCCAGGGGGCGGCCGAACTGCTGCGCGATTCGGGCAGCGCGATGGATGAGGGCGAACGGCGGCGGTTTTCGAACAACATCGTCACCGATGCCGAACGGCTCAATCTTCTGGTGCGCCGTCTGCTCGACCTGGCGCGCGCTGAAAATCTTGCGCCCGGCGGCGAAAGCACGTTGGTTGGCGCCGCACTGGCGCTGCTGCCGGCCGAGGACAGGCTGGCGGTCCGTGTCGAGGGAGGCGGCGATATCCGCCTGCGCATGTCGGCCGAGAACGCGGCCATCGTGCTCGCCAATCTCATCGACAATTCGGCGCGCCATGGCGCAACGCTCGTTTCGATCACGGCGGCGAGCGCGGGCGGCAAGGCGACGATTCTGGTGAGCGACGACGGCGCCGGCATTTCGCCCAGCAATCGGGGGCGGATATTCGAGCCGTTCTTCACCACGCGCCGCGATGCAGGCGGCACCGGCATGGGCCTCGGCATCGTGCTGGCCCTTCTGAAAGCGCATGATGGCACGATCCGACTGGTTGACTCCGAGCGCGGCACGCGCTTCGAGATCATCCTGCCGGCTGTATGAATTGGAGCCTGATTCCGAAAACCGGCTTTCGGGATCATGCTCTAGAACTGGAGACGCAAAAAAGTGCGCTACGACGTCGTCATCATCGGCGGAGCCATAGTCGGCTCCTCGATCGCCTATTATCTGCGCGAGGAAGGGTTTTCCGGTTCGATCGCGCTGGTCGAGCGCGACCCGCAATTCGCCCATGCGGCAACGACGCTGTCCTGTGCTTCCATTCGCCAGCAGTTTTCAATTCCCGAGAACATCCGCCTGTCGCAGTTCACGCTGAAACTGTTCCGGCGGCTGACGGAAGAGTTTGGAGCCGACGCCGATATCGGCTTTCGCGAAGGCGGTTATCTCATCCTCGCCGGCGAGAACGGACTGCCGATCCTCAAGGCGAACCACGAGGCGCAGATCGCCGAAGGCGCCGACATCGTCCTTGAGGATGCGGATGCGTTGGTGCGTCGCTTCCCATGGCTATCGGCTGAAGGCATCACCGCGGGCGCCTATGGCCGCAGCGGCGAGGGCTGGTTCGACGCGCATGCGATGCTGATGCTGTTCCGCAAGGCGCTCCGCGAGAAAAACATCGATTTCGTCACCGCTGAGGTGACCGGCATCGAGCGGCAGGGCGACCGCGTCACCAGCGTCAAACTCGACAATGGCGAGCGGCTCGAGGCCGGCATCGTCGTCAACGCCGCCGGGCCGAATGCCGGCAAGGTTTCTGCAATGGCCGGACTGGTACTGCCGGTGGAACCGCGCAAGCGCAATGTCTTCATCTTCGAGGCGCGCGAGAAATATGCCGACATGCCGCTGCTGGTCGATCCGAGCGGCATTTATGTCAGGCCGGAAGGCTCGGTCTACATCACCGGCGGCGCCGAGCCGCAAGAGGGCGACGGCCCCGCCGATCCCGGCGATTTCGAGCCCGACTGGCCGCTGTTCGAAGAGGTGATCTGGCCAGTGCTGGCGACCCGCATTCCCGCCTTCGAAGCGATCAAGCCGACGCGTGCCTGGGCCGGCCATTACGACTACAACACGCTCGACCAGAACGCGGTGATCGGCCCGCATCCGCAGGTCAGAAATTTCCTGTTCGCCAACGGTTTTTCCGGCCACGGCCTGCAGCAGGCGCCAGCGGTCGGCAAGGCGCTGGCCGAGCTGATCGTGCATGGCGGCTACCGCACGGTGGATTGCGCGGCGTTTGGCTACAGCCGTGTCGCGGAGGGGCGGGCGTTTCGCGAATTGAACGTGATCTGAGGCGCCATCGCGTCTATGGCAAGGGCGTTGCCGAGCGCATGGCCCTTAACCGTGTTGTCGAAAATGCACCAGACCTCAGCGCCCGCCGCACTCGCCGCATCCAGCCGCTGCCTGATCGCGATCAGGCTGTCAGTGTCATAGTCCGAGTAATAAATACGCGGCGCGCCATGCAGGCGGAAATAGACGAGGCCCGGCCAGCCGGATGGCGTGGCTGCAGCGGGAACGCGAGCCGGATCGGCTGCCACACGCGCTACACGGAAGCCGGTCAGAAGCGCATCGGCGTCCTGTTCGAACCAGCTCGCATGACGAGGCTCGCAAGCTATTTTCGAGCCGGTTTGCTTTCGCAACAAACCGAAGAACTCCTCGGTGACACGCGGCTCGAAGGACAGGCTGGGTGGCAACTGCACTAGCAGCACAGCGAGCTTCCGGCCTAGGCCTCCGGCCTGCCCGAGGAATGCCCCGATCAGGTCTTCGCAGTCGGCAAGCCGATGCTCGTGTGTCACGGCCCTGGGGATCTTCACGCAGAAGCGGAAATCTTCCGGGACCGAATGCGTCCAACGCTCATAGGTCTCACGGCGGTGCGGCTTATAAAAGGATGAATTGATTTCGACGCCGGCAAGACGGCCGGAGTAACGCTCGAGATGCGCCCCGGATCCCGGGAAAAGATCCTTGTAGCGCGACGGGATGCCCCAACCGGCCGTGCCCACGAAGCATCGATGCTTTTCCATGCTGGAGATGTGGACAGGGCACTGCGCAGGTCAAGGGAGCGATACTAGGCCGAGACCATGCGGCCGGCGCTCACCTGTCAGCACTATTCCGCGTGCTCGGCCGCTGCTTGGCCCCCGCCGGCAGAAAAATGCGTCCGTCAGCGCTCGCGGGCGAACCAGAACGCGTCGGGCATGCGCTTCATGCCGATCCGCTCGTAGAAGCCGACGGCGTCGGGCACGGAAATCAGTGACATGGCGACGGATGGCCCGAGCTGCCGCCGCGCTTCGTCGAGCAGGCCCCTGCCGATGCCGAGCCCTTGCGCCGATTTGCAGACGGCGAGCTCGGAAATATAGCACACCCACGAGAAGTCGGTGATGCCGCGGGCGAGGCCAATCAGCGGCTTGCCAGGCGTATCGAGCCGCGCCGTCAACACCAGATCGGCATTGGCAAGCATCGCCTTCAGACGGACGTCGTCATCGATAGGCCGAGTGACACCGAGGCCGGATTCCACCAGCACGCGGCGGAACTCGGCTGCGTCGAGGGTCGGTTCGCTGGCGTAGAGAACTTTGGGACGTGTTGTCATGCCGGCCAAGGTGCACCATAGGGCGGCGGTTTTGAAGCCGTCTGTGCTCCAGGACCAAGGCCAGCCGAAAACAGCCGCCTTTTATTTGCCCGCAGCTTTGTGTAAACCGGGCGCAAACACATCCCCGCAGAGAAAAGAAGACGGGCAAAGACCATGGAAAAATTCACCAAGCTCACCGGCGTTGCCGCGCCGATGCCGATCGTCAATGTCGACACCGACATGATTATTCCCAAGGATTATCTCAAGACGATCAAGCGCACCGGGCTCGGCAGCGGACTGTTTGCCGAAATGCGCTACAAGGACGACGGTTCGGAAAATCCCGACTTCGTGCTCAACAAGCCCGCCTATCGCAAGGCGCAGATTCTGGTCGCCGGCGACAATTTCGGCTGCGGCTCGTCGCGCGAACATGCGCCGTGGGCGCTGCTCGATTTCGGCATACGCTGCGTCATCTCGACCTCGTTCGCCGACATTTTCTACAACAACTGCTTCAAGAACGGCATCCTGCCGATCACCGTCAGCCCCGAGGATCTGGAGAAGCTGATGGACGACGCCTCGCGCGGTTCCAACGCAACGCTGTCGGTAGACCTCGAAGCCAAGGAAATCCGCGGACCGGACGGCGGCGTGGTCAAGTTCGACCTCGACGACTTCAAGCGGCACTGCCTGCTCAACGGGCTCGACGATATCGGCCTGACCATGGAGAAGGCCGACGCCATCGCCTCGTTCGAGAAGAAGAACGCCGAGTTGCGACCCTGGGCCTGAACGGTACGATGAACCCGGCCGCGCCAGGCCGGGTTCGTGTCGGCTGAACGGAGGGACAGTCATGACACGTTCGCTTCTTGCCGGCGCCTGCGCGCTGGCGTGGATTTTGATGCCGGTGGCTGGCGCGCATGCACAGACCGATATGGTGCTCGTGGCGGCTGACGATGCGTCCGGGGCCGCCGACCTGGGCGCGTCGAGCAATGCGGCCCTAGCCGACGATGACAGCCAAGCACGGGTCCCGTTCGAGAGTGGGCAGCTGACCATCACCCAGCAGGAAGAGTATGGCGAGAAGGTGCTGGCCTATGACGGCAAGCAACTGGCCAGCAATTACGAGGTGTCGTTCGACAAGATCGTCAAGGTCGGCGGGGTCAACGTCGCGCTGGTCGATGTCGGCGATGGCGGCAACCAGTGCGGCCCGGCCACGGTGATCGTCTGGAAGCCAGAAGGCGGCACCATCCAGAGCATCACGGTCGAGCAGGATGAATGTGGCGCACCGCCGGCTGCGATCTCCGACAGCGCCATCTATTTCGTGCCCTACCTGCTGCCGGGCGTTTCCAAGCCGGCGCTGCAATGGTCGCCGACGGACGGGCTGACGACTTCCGGCAATCTCACCTATATGCCGGAGTCCGGCACTGACTGGAAAGACGTCGATCCGTCGAAATACGACAACGTCGTCGACGCTTTCCACAACGAGGCCGTCTTCAGGCTGGCCGAGACGCTGCTCGGCAAGGAGATGCCCGAGATGGCGACCAGCCTGCTGGTCGGCGGCGGCACCGAGAAAACCGCCTCGGGCGCCTTCTATGCCAGCGGCTGCGTGTCGCACGATTGCGGCGGCAATGACGGCTTCATGGCGGTCGATCCGGCCAACCCCAAGCTCTATTTCGCCCGCCGTGGCGACAAGCCCGAGCCGGACGCGTGGCCAGCTATGAACACGTGGCCCGCCGAGGTCAGGGAAGCGATGGACAAGGCGCTCGGCTCGCCGAATTAGCTTCTTGCTTCGCGCCTTCGTTCCCGAGGCGGGCCGAGCGGCGGCTGTCGTACCCTTGGAGCATCACAAAAAAGCCCGGCGCATGGCCGGGCTTTCCGTCGAACAGAGATTTCTATCAATCGCCATCGATCGCCGTGGCCATGCGGGCGATGGCCTGTTGATAGACGCTCGCGGAATTCCAGCCAGCAATTGCGCCCATATTCGCCTGCGCGCTCGCGCCGGCCCGCCACCCATGACCTCTGAGGAAGTTGGCGGTGGAAGCCAACGCAGTGGCCTTGTCGCGCAGATTTTTGTTGCCAACTCCATATGTCAAAACATTCCCCGGCAGGAACTGCGTGTGGCCGATCTCGCCATGCGCGGCACCGACCGACGAGGCGCTCAAAGCGCCGCTATCAACCAGCTTCAGGGCTGCAACAGCATGCGGGTAGAAGAACTCCGGGCGGCGGCAATCATAGGCAAGCGTTAAAATGGCGGAGACCGTATTCTGCTTGCCCAAGTAGGAACCGAAGCCGGTTTCCATACCCCAGATGGCGAGCAACACACCCGGCGACACGCCATAGGTCCGTTCGATCTTGCCGAACAGCGCTGCGTTCGACTTCTTCAGCGAACGGCCCTTGGAAATGATGGTGGACGCGCCACGGCGCTTCATGAAATTTTCCACCGAGCCGCTGAAAGCCTTATGGATGGCGCGGTCGACGCCGATCGTCTTTGTTGCGTAGGTCGCGCGTGCCAGAGCGGCCAGACCCTTCGAGCCTACACCGCTGGCCTTTGCTTCCTGCGCGAACTCCGCCTTCCACGCTTCGAAGCCCGCGCCCGTATTGCCGCATTGGGCGGCCTGTGCGCCTGTTGCCGCCGCAAGCATCATCGATGCCGCCGCCGCGAAAATCTTTCCCTTGGCAAAAAATGCCATGTTGCTCTCCTGGTTGCCTGGATCTTGTCCCGAATACGAATTTGCCAGCGAAACGCCCGCTTGTCACTGTTGGAGTGACGTGCGCCCGCTTCGACGCAGTACGCTCCAGCACTTTACAATCTGCGCATCGTGCTTTCCGAGAATCGGAACCGATTTTCGAGCCGCCGCGCTAAGAACTCGTTTACGCATCCTCACCGCAGCGCTGGCGAATGCCGGAGAACTTGCCTACGATCAAGTAATTATTATGGCGGGGGCTAAAATATTCATGGAAGACGTTGACGTCGTGGTCATCGGCGCCGGTTCGGCGGGACTTTCCGCCGCCAAGACCCTGCGTGTGGCCGGCCTTTCATTCAAGCTGTTCGAAGCGATGAACCGTATCGGCGGCCGCGCCTGGACCAGCGATCAGCATTTCGGCATTCCTTTCGATATCGGCTGCGCCTGGCTGCACGCGGCCGACCGCAATCCCTACTTTCCGGAGGCGCAAGCTGCCCGCTGGACGCTTCACCATCACGACATGAATGTCGATCATCTCTATTATCGCAATCGAAAGGCGAGCGAGGACGAAGAGGCCGCGATGAAAGCGGCCGATAGCAGGCTGTTCGAGCTTCTGGCGGCGCATGAGGTCAAGGTTGGCGACGACGACCGTCTTTCGGCGTTGCTCGCCAAAGGCCATGCGCCGCGCGCCGCCGCCACCTTCGCCGGGCCAATGGACTTCGGCGCCGACGAGGACGAGATCTCGATCCGCGACTTTCAGGCCGCCGCCGATCTCGATCCGAACTATTTCACCAAGGAGGGGTTCGGCGCACTGGTCGCCCGTTTCGGCGCCGACGTGCCCGTCGAGCTGTCGACGCCGGTGCGGAAAATCCTCTGGGACGTGCCTGGCGTCGCCTGCGTCACCGATCGCGGCACCATCCGCGCCAAGGCGGCCATCGTCACCGCCTCGCCGGCAGTGCTCGCCTTCGAGGAGATCGAATTCTCGCCGGCGCTGCCCGACGCACATTTCGCTGCCTTCTTCGACCTGCCGATGGGCATGCTGACCAAGCTGCCGGTCGAAATCAGGGGCACAAGGCTCGGGCTGGCGCCCTTCGACGACCTGCTGATCGAGCGGCTGGCCAGGCA
>NZ_RZSW01000011.1:0-35728 GCF_003997375.1 Mesorhizobium sp. M5C.F.Ca.IN.020.29.1.1
CGCTTTCCCGCGCTGCGCCTGGCCGTGGCGCCCGAAGAACTGAAGTTGCGCAAGGAGATCATCACTGGCGGGTTCGAGGAGTTCCCGGTGCTCTGGTGATGCGCGGACGCCGCCGGGAATCGCGATCATTCTCCGCAATTTGCCGGCGCGCCTGGCGACAGGCTCTCTATGACAACGCGTAGCAGCGTCGTCGAAGATTCGTCTGAGGTTCCATCTCGGAAGCGTATCGATCCTCGAAACAATCCCGGTCAAAGATTTACCGAAGGCTCGGATCAATACCGGGGGCTGGCAGCGCCGTCTCCGCCAATTAGCGCTAGGTTCACTCCGGTCGAGAGTCCAGCCCGATGGATTCAGCGCGGAGAAAGCGTGCAGGTGAACGGAATCTCCATCGATGCGGGCATGTTCTACCTTGGCGGTACCTTCATCGGATCGAGTTCGGGCCGCGGCGACAATTGCCTGGTGGATCCGTCGTGCACTGTCGCGCCGTGTGGCAGCGACCTGGTGGGCGACCTCCTGCCATATTGGCCCTCTATTCGAACCTCCCTCAGATTGCCGGGCGGACCTATCTCGACTGGCTTGCGCGTGCGGAAGGAACGACCCGAGGCTCGGCATTGGTATGTCTTCCTGTTTTTCTAAGGCCTTGAGCGTCGCCTGTTCGTGGATGCCGCCACAGACGAGACGCCTGCATTGATCGCGGAGGTCAGGCGCCTCCTTTCCTCCACAGCGAAAATCATTCGTTCAAGAACTACGCGTCGAAATTCCTTGACGTGGCGGAACTCGTCAAAGACCCGAAAACCTCTCGCCCGGCACTCTCGCCCGATCTAAGGAACGGATACGAAATGCCGTTGTCCGTCAGGCTCCATCTAGGACGCAAACTCAGCTCCGCAGCTTCTTTCGACGGCACTGACGCACTCCTCTGGGTGTTGTCGCTTCCGGACACTTACCCCGATCAATAGTATGCGATGTATCGGTACAATCGCCCAACGCCGACTTGGTAGCAGCGGCTGAAGTGTGAAACAGACGAAACACGGGAGAGGGGGCGCACATGCGTGGGCCGCGAAGCGCTTGAGAAGACAGATACTTCACTGAATAATCTGGCGAACAGCGCGCCGAGCGTCGCATTGGTCAGCGGGGCCGTAGTGAAAAAAGGCGAATGCTGTCGTCTTTTTTTGATGTGTGTTCGGAGGCAGTTCAGTCTTTGTGAAATTACTGCATTGTGCCGAAGACCAGTCACCAATATGTTCAGAATTGCTCTTCAGGGGAGGGGATGATGGCGGAGTTAAAGTACGGCGGATCTGCGCTTGGGCGAATACACGCCAAGAGCAACGGTCGGAAGGTCGAGGCATACTGGCTGGGTTTTCTTGAGGGTGTCCTGGCCAGCGAATCCATTGAGAGCCTGGAGGTCGCCTCGATCCGAGCCGAGGCCGAGCAGTTCCTCCAGCTTTTTGGCGACACCGACGCCGCTGATCTCATCCAGGACCTCGACACCGCATATGGGGACTACCACAGGGAGATTTTCGAGATCATCTCCGGAATCGTTGACTATCGCTTGAGGCCGTTCTCCGAAAGCAGCTCAAATGACTGCTGCAACAGGTTCTTCGGCTTTTGTGCCGGGATCGCCTGCGACAATCGCCTGAAGATCAAGGAAGTCGAAAAGCTGATCGACCGCATCGACCGGAATCCTCAGCTGCTCGAGGACGCCAGGATTGCGGCTTTGAAGGGCGTAGCTGTTAAGGCGATATCGGACGGGCATCTATCGATGGAGGAAGAAGAAGACATCGCCGAATGGATAGTTCGATTGGTCGGCGATAGCTGCACAGACACAGGATTGCCAACGTACGGGAACACGCCATCGATAGACGGCGTCCTGAGAGATGCGAGCATGTTGGTGTTCGAGAACTCGGGATTTGTGGTGACGGGTGCCTTCAGTCTGGGGCCTCGAAAAATTATCGAAGGATGGATCGTGGAGCGGGGAGGGCTTGTCTCCAAGAGCATTTCCCGCAGCACCGACTACCTGATCGTAGCCGCCATCGCCTCGCGCGATTGGCTCCACAGTCATCAGGGAACTAAGATTATCGAAGCCCGGAAGCTTCGCGAGAGTGGCGGCCGCATACATTTCGTGGAAGAGCTTACTTTCCGCAAGGCGCTGGGCTTTTAGAACGGATGCAGTTCTGGACAAAGTTTGGAGCGGCCTTAACTTGCCACGGACATTCGCCCCAATGTCCTTGAAAGAGCCAAGACGAAAGTCGACAGCCAGTCAGCCTCGGCGAAGGCTGCTTTTGACTCCTAGCTTAAGGTCCTCAACGGTCACAATCCTGCTGCTCGTTTCCTCTATCGGAACCAGTAGGTTGCACTAGAAGCGGTCATTCTTGAGCAGATTTTCTACCGTCGCCTTGTGGCCGGTCACCATTACGACTTGCTCGATTGTGAAGTCCGCCTCGGCCGCATGGCCGGAGCGATCGCAAAGCGAATTATCGACGGGATGATCTGATAGCTGTGCCCTTGAAATAGCGCACGAGGGCCTCGATTCCTCGTCTGTAGGTCGCCAATCACATTCGTTGCCTCTACTGACCAGACCGAGGCCGGAAGAGGGCAACGCGACCAAGTTCCACCGGCTCACGTCGTTCGGTGGCCTCGCCATCGGCCAGGTAAGGGAATTGAGAAGCAGCAGAGATGTGCAGACCTTTTTGTGCAAACTAACGAAAGATCATCATACGTCCTAATGCATCTTCAGGTGCAACCTCCTTCTCCCCTTTGACATGTGGTCAACTCACACGTTCCGCACTGCATGGAGTCGAACGCCTACCTAGATGTTACAAATAGACATGCATGAAAGGGCACAACGTACTTATGTGCTGTTTCTATGGCGCCCCAGAGATTATTCGCCGTCATCGGACAGCGCCGAGGCGCAGGCCAACGCCCATAATGGTGGGCTCGGCCGAAAGCAGCTTCTTCGCCGCCGCCCTGACCTGGTCGAGCGTCACCTGCTCGATGAGGGCCGGGCGGCGCTGGATGTAGTCTATGCCGAGCTTCTCGAGCTGTAACTCGACAAGCGTGGCGGAAACCGACCTGGAGGAACCCAGATGGTCGATAGCATAGGAGCCGCTCAGATACTTCTTACTCGCTTCGAGCTCGGCCGCTGTTGGCCCTGTGTCCGCCAACTCCTTGATTACTTGTCTTATCAGGTCAAGCGACTCGGTCGCCCTGTCCGCGCGCGTCGACGTGGTCACGACTAGCGTGTTGGAATGCTGGTACCTTTCCAACTTAGAGGAGACACCGTAGGCAAGGCCGCGCTTTTCGCGGACTTCCTGGAATAGACGTGAGGTCATGGGCGAGCCTCCGAGTATATTGTTTATAAGCTGCGCGGCAAAGAATTCCGGATCGCTGCGTCCGATGCCGGGAAAAGCCAGCTGGAGCGAAGTCTGGGGCAGGTTGTATGCGACCAAGATCCACTGGCCGAGCTTCGGGGTGACATCAGGTACGGGCGCGAGCGCCTGCTTCTGAGGCAAATCACCGAACAACTGGTCTAGCCTTGCACTCAGTTCCTTGGCATCAATGTCGCCGACGACCGCCACGTGTAGCCCGTCGCGGGCGAAAGCGGACTTGTGGAAGGCGCTTAGATCGGCGGCCGTTATGCGGGCGAGGCTTTGCTTGGTACCCTCGTCTGGCCTGGAATACGGATGCGTGCCGTAGAGTCTGCGCCGCCAGGCAAGCTCAGCGATTGCGTGAGGTTCCCGCTCGTTGGCGATGATTCCGGAGAGAAGCTGGGCGCGGACGCGCTCGACCGGCTCCTGATCGAAGCGGGGCCTGTTCAACGCGAGCCTGATGAGATCGAAAGCGGCGTCCTGGTGCTCGGAAAGCATGCGCATCGAGCCATGGGTGCCGTCACGTCGCGCGTCGAAGCTCATCTCGGCGCCGGCATCGTCGAGCTGCACCTGAAAGGCGTCGCTGTCGTAATGGCCGGCGCCCTCGTCGAGCAAGCCGGTCATCAAATTGACAAGCCCCTCCTTGCCGGCCGGGTCCTGGGTGGTGCCGCCGTCGAAGACCAAATCCATGGTGACGATCGGCCGCGTATGGTCTTCAACCAACCAGGCGGTGATCCCCTTTTCAGATTTCACCTCCTGGATGTTCATCGCAGCACGGGCGGTGAGAGCCGGCCAAATCAGGAAGAAAATGGACACGAGAAGGATGGCTAGCCAGGTGGTGAGGCGCGCGGCCCTCCCTCCTTCAGCCGGAGAGGCCAATGCTTGTGCAATGTTGCGGATTTGGTTTGCCATCAGATCAATTCTCTGTCTTGGGCAAGAGATAGCCGGTGGTTGAATGGTCGGACGCGAGATAGCGGGCGGCTACGGCCTTGACCTGATCTGTGGAGACCTTGCGGATGCGGTCCGGCCATTGCTGGACGTCCTGAACGTTGCCGCCGGTGGCAAGCGTCGCGCCGTAGATGTTGGCGATGAACTCCTGCTCGTCCTGGGCGAAGATTGCCGAGCGGACATAGCGGTCTTTCGCCTTGTCCAGCTCGTCGCGAGTGACGCCATCCCTGGCGATGCGGGCAACTTCGGCATCCGCCGCCGCTTCGAGATCGGCGAGCTTGGCCGCACCACGCGGCGAGCCGTAGATGATGAAGCTGGTGGCATCCAGCATGACGCCCTCGAAATAGGCGCCGACCTCGGCGGCAATGCCCTGTTTCACCACCAACTGCTGGTACAGCCGGCTGCGGGTGCCACCGCCGAGGATTTCGGCTAGCAGGTCGAGCGCCTCGGCCTCGCCGGGTGAGGCCGTACGATAGGACGGCACCACCCATTGCGTGGAAAAGCGCGGCACTGAAATGCGCTCGTTGGTCAGCGTCAATGTGCGCCTGGTGTTCTGCACCGGCTCGACCGGGCGGATGCGGGCTAGACCAGGAGCCGCCGGCACCGTTCCATACGTCTTCTCGGCCAGCGCCTTGACCGTCTCAGGCTCGACATCGCCGGCCACCACCAGCACGGCGTTGTTGGGCGTGTAATATTCGTCATAGAAGGCCTTGGCGTCGGGCCAGTCCAGCTTCTCCATCTCCTGCATCCAGCCGATGACAGGTATTCGGTAGGGCTGGTTCTGCCAGAGCGTGGCGTCGATCTCCTCCCTCAGCAGCGCCTCCGGATCGTTGTCGACACCGGAGCGGCGCTCCTCCAGAATCACATCGCGCTCGGTCTGGATATCATCATCGGTGATGCTGAGGTTGAACATGCGGTCGGCCTCGAAGCTCATCATCTGCTCTAACGCGGAAGGCGCCACCGTCTGGTAGTAGGCAGTATAGTCATAGGAGGTGAAGGCGTTGTGCGAGCCGCCGATCTCGACCACCGCGCGGTCCAACTGGCCGGCTGCATGGTTGATCGTCGCCGCCTTGAACATCAGATGCTCGACGAAATGCGCGATGCCGGATTTACCCGGCGGCTCGTCGGCGCTGCCGATCTTGTACCACACCATATGGGTGACGATCGGCGCGCGGTGATCGGGGATGACGACAACCTCCATGCCGTTGTCGAGCAGGAAAGCCGTCGCCTTGATGTCATCGGTAGCCGCCAGAACCGGAGCGGTGCTCACGAAGGCCAGCGCGGTCGCAAAAAGTGTCCCGCGCAGCCAGCCAGACTGAAGATGTGCTGATGGCTTCTGTTGTCGTGACCGGCCGATGGGCAAAGTTTGAGGCAAAGTGAGTTGTCCCTTATGTTGAGGCTGTTGCGTGCTCGTCGCACTTAGTGGGAGAGAGTGGGGCGGTGGGCAGCCCCGAGCCAGATGAGCCATCAGCATGTTGCGAGGCCTGACTCGAGCATCATCTTTTAAGTGAATCAACGTGAGGGGCATTGTTTGGTTGGTGGTCATGGGATGGCTTCTCCTTAGTCTGTGAGGCGTTTGCGGGACCGCGCACGAACCGTGCCAAACGAGAAACTCGTTTCGGCAATGGAGTAATCAGACTCTGCTATGTTGCGGATCCGACATTGTCGGACATCGAACGCCGGCTTATGGGGAAGCGCGCGCCGCTTAACACGATATCTTCCCCGTCACTTGGGGCATGGCGGTGCTCGCCAGCAGGATGAGCAGATTCACGACAGAAGATCGCTGGCGGCGTGGCTAGCGCTAGGCCCGCGCCCGTCGGCAGCGTCGCCGCGCATTGATCTTCTGCTGCAGCCCGACCGGGTTGCTGCGGCCAAATCCGGACCGCAGCAACCTACATAGGCCTAGTACTTAGCTTGCTGGTCGTCTTGTTTGTTTGATTCGAGTGGTCCTTTTTCCCACATCGTGCACTCCACAGATTCAGGGAAAATCTCACATTCCCATCCGCTTCTGTAAGTGTCGGCCGGAGCCGGAGCGGTGGTCACCAGGGCCAGCGCGATCGCAGCAAGCGTCGTTCGCAGCCACTCAGACCGAAATTTCGTCGACGGCTTCGGGAGGCCCGGGGCGGCCACATTTTTTGGTGATGGAGTCATCGTATCTTTCTCTCGTTTCATTACGTGTTTGCGCATGATCCGGTGTCGTTTGCCATTGGCGATCGGCACGTCGGACGGTATTGACAAGGTCTCCTAGTTCATAAGAATCTCCTGTCGGTTTGCTCCCCCAACAACAATCGTTCTGGCAGAGCCAGCTGACAGTAGCCTGAAAGCTACCAACGATTTGCGCGACGTGGATCCTGCGGGGCCTAAGTTTTGTTAACCACGGTATATTTTCCCATCGACAACATCAGCGACTCGGATTCGAATGCTGATAATGAAAATGAAAAAAACCGTCTAGGCGAATAGGATAGACCACTTTCTCGTTACCGAAAAAGGCCGTTGAACACGCATTATATTATCCTATAACTGGCTCGCATGTCGAATGCGGTCGAAAGTCGACGTCATGACTGATGGCGAAGCGCCTTGGCCTTCAAAAAGGCCGCGGGATACTTGTCCCGTGCCAGTGAATCGGGATGTGGGTGCCGCGGCGAAAGCTGACTTCCTCTGGCGCGGGCCGCCGCAGGTTTGGTCACCAGCCATTCCGACATTCTCGTCGTCGACCGGCAGCGTACAAACCTTCCTTACGCCCAAGTTGGTCGCTGCAGCAAACCAGTGTCATCGAGGGATGCGAATGACCGCCTCAAAACCATCATCGCGACCACGGGCAGGCGAAGCAAAGTCAAGAGTGCCACCTATCCGCTTGATAACCATATCAGCGATGTGTAGGCCAAGGCCTGAGCCCGCCGCTGGAGTGGCACCACGCCTAAATCGCTTTGTTATCGCTTCAAGATCTCGGAGGGGCACCACCGGTCCCGCGTTTGCAACGGCAATGGTTCCATCAGTTCGGACGGAAACTCTTGCCGGAGTATCGGGCAGTCCATGCGTGAGCGCATTCTCGATCAGGTTACGAAGGAGGATGGCAAACGCATCTACGTCTACTTTACGCATCAAAGTGGGGCAGCTGTCCACATCAAGGATTAGGCGTCCGGCATATTGCGGCTTTTTCCCAAGGTCATCGATTTCTAGCCGAACCATTTCGATAAGATCGATCGCGTGGTCTGCGATGCCGATCCCCGATTCGGCCCGCGCGAGTTGAAGCAGTTTTTCGACAAGGTGGCCAAGACTCGACAGCGATTTCTCGATACCGCGCGCACGCGTTCTCGCCGGGCCCTGCGGAATTTCGACCACTAACCTCTGCATCTGAGCGAGCGAGCCTGCGATCGGCGTGCGCAGTTCATGTGCACTATTTGTGGCGAACTCGCGTTCGGCATCGAGGGTCGTCTGCAGACGTTCGAGAAGCCGATCGACGGAGGCCGCGATGGGGGCCAATTCTGCCGGCAGGCCGCTGGATCCCATCAGTGAGAGATTGCCGCCGTCGCGCAATCCGATCTCCTGTCGCAGTACTTCGATGGGCGCCAGCGACCGCCGGATCACGAACCATAAGAGGGCTATACTAAAGGGCAGGATCACGACCACCGAAACTAAGACGAAATTGAAGACGTGCAATCGGCCGCTATTGACTGTCTGGCGGCGAACATGGAGTGGTTCGGCCACCTGAAGAAAGTTGCCAGGTTGGACCTCCAGTGTATAGACGCGGTCAGTAACGGTTTGCGAAAAGCCTTTACGCAGTGGAGCATCAGGGAACGGCTTCACGTCTCCCAAAATCAAGATCACTTTCCCGCGTTTCCAAAGCTTGTACCGGTAGGTCCAAAATTTTTCGAAATTGGGTGCACTTTGAAGCGTGTTACGAATGGAATCGTCGTCCCATTTCCCTTTCAGCACTTCAATCATCGTTGGCTCCATCTTCTTGGCAGCTAGCTCCAGGAACTCGTCGGAGAGTTCGTTGCTAACTTTGCTCAGGCTGAACCAAGCACTGGCGACGACGGAAAACCAGGCCAGAAGCATTGCGCCGCCTAGCCACAGTATCAGCCTGCGGGTTATGCTGTGCGGGTTCGTCATGTGACTACGAACCTGTACCCGAAGCCACGCACTGTCGCTATTCGGTCCGCGCCGATCTTCTTGCGGATCCGGCTAACATACACCTCCACGGTATTGCTCTCAATTTCCGAACCTAAGGAAAAGAGTACGTCCTCGATCTTCGCCTTCGAAACTACCGTCCGGGGCCGGCACAGAAGGCAGTTGAGAACTGTCCATTCGCGTGCAGTCAGGTAGACCGTCTGCCCATCGCGGACGACCCGCCGCTCGGCCGAGTGTATGGACAGCGTCCCGACAGAATACATCGGCTCCGGGAACTGCCCATGACTACGCGCCACGGCGTGAATGCGCGCGGAAAGTTCGCCGAGATCGAACGGCTTGACCAAATAGTCGGCGGCACCTGCGTTGAGCCCCTTGATACGGTCCGAGACCTGATCGCGAGCTGTCACAATGATGACCGGTGTCGATTCAAGCCTCCTCCTCATCTCCCGCACGTAGTCTATGCCGTTGCCGTCTGGCAGGTGAATGTCGAGCAGAACAAGCTCGTAGGAGACCACACTTGCGTAGCCCCGCGCTTCGGACAGGTCCTTGGCCCAATCGACCGCGTGGCCATCAGCCATCGTATTTTCGCGTACAGCACTGCCAAGGTCCTTGTCGTCTTCGACGAGCAGTATGTGCATCAGAGGTGCCGAGCTCCAGTTCGAGGGCAGGATCCTTACCTTACTGACAGAACCTGACACTACGCTGAACCCCCCGTGGCACAAATGTCTGGAAGCTTTCAGGCTGCTGTCAGCTACGGGTGTCAGAAGGGCCGTCATTGGAACAAACGATTAGAAGGCCATTATGAACGCCATCCTGATCTCGGCACATTTTCTTAACGCAACCACCGTCGTCGCTGCACTGGCCGGCGGCAAATCCGACGTTGGGATCGCCGAATGGCGGCCCCGCCAAACGGTACTGATCAAGCTTGAATCGGCCCGAAGGCAGATACAGTCGCTTTAGACGGAAGACGGCTCGTCCGATGCCGTTGAGTCGCTGCGGACCTCATCATCGAAAATTCCGCCTTTTACATGTGCCCGCAATGCCAAGGATCCACTGTCATATCCTCAGTACATGATTCTCAAGCCTGAACGCGCCATCTCGGCCCATCCATTGGGAGCACCGAAGGTGATTGCTTTGCTGACCTAGACAGCACTCGTGGCTATGACCGTCTGGTTACAAGTGACGCCTTTCGAGCATCCAAAGGGTCGAGGAGGCCCGTGACCGCCTGCTGATCTTATGCCGACTCAAATCAAGTTGATATCGGCGGCGCCCTCGGAAGCTTCAGTACAGCCAGAACGTCGTTCGAAGCCATGCCACTCAGATGTATGCGTGCGCCTCTCATGCGTCGCTTGACAGGAAACCGTTCCCAGAATGCGGCCAAAGCAAAAGTCCAAAATTCGCAATTGCATTGGAAGGAGGGTTGTTCCGGCGAGCCTTCTCTTCGGTCCAATCGCGTTAGCGCTGGGCCTGCTGCTGCTAATTGCCTCCAAAGACAATGAATGCTCGCCCGGTGCTTCACTATCATCTTCACAGCCGCCGTGTGCCCGCGTTCGCAATCACGCTTCCGCGTCGGTCGCCACTTCGCAGCAGAAAAAGCTCTTGCCGGAGCCAATCTCTGTTCGGGTCGGTCAATGAGAGTCAATGCCGCTTCCGCGGCAAGCCATGGCAAAAACAATGTCTTCTGAGAGGAGCTGAGCGTTGCTGAAGGGTAAAAAAAGGATGCTCGTCTGGGGCTTAGGGATCGTCCCGGTGGCGTTTGCTATCGCTTCCGCG
Source organism: Mesorhizobium sp. M5C.F.Ca.IN.020.29.1.1 (assembly GCF_003997375.1). Classification (NCBI taxonomy): domain Bacteria; kingdom Pseudomonadati; phylum Pseudomonadota; class Alphaproteobacteria; order Hyphomicrobiales; family Phyllobacteriaceae; genus Mesorhizobium; species Mesorhizobium sp. M5C.F.Ca.IN.020.29.1.1. The sequence goes on from NZ_RZSW01000011.1 coordinate 10,218, forward strand.
ACCGGAGCTTTCGAACACAAAACGCGCGATCATGTCCTCACGCAACGCGTGATACTCGGTTCGGTCGAGGAGAGTGTCCTTGCGAACGGTGTTCTGGCACCTCTCCGTGAGGTTAGGGTTGGCGCCCAAACGTCGGGCCAATTGAAGGCACTGCATGTAAAGCTCGGTCAAGCGGTCAAGTTTGGAGACTTGATCGCCGAAATTGACCCTACGAAAGAGCAGCACAAACTACTCACCGCCCAAGCCAACCTCGTCAGTGCCAACGCGAGCCGCAAGGAAGCCGGAATACGACTGAAAGAGGCCGAATTGGAGTTCCTGAGACAGAAGACCCTGAGCCGGAACAAGGCAGGATCGGCGGCCGAACTGGAGAAAGCGCAAGCGATGTTTTTTGCGCAAGAGGCGTCAGTCGAGCAACTTGAAGCGCAGATCGATGAGAAGACGCTCGCGGTTGAGGAGGCTCGTGCAACCCTCGACCTTACGAAGCTAAGCGCGCCCATGGACGGCGTCGTTGTTGCTGTGCTGGCTCAAGAGGGTCAAACGTTGAACTCAAGCCAGGCCGTGCCGGCGATTGTGGTTCTTGCACAGCTCGACGTCATGCGGGTGAGCGTGCAGATATCGGAGATCGATATAGCGCGTGTAAAGCCAGGCCAGAACCTCCGCTTCACAATCCTGGGGGGCACTCGAGACCCTATTTCAGGCGTATTGGAAGAGATAGAGCCCGCGCCTCCATCGATTGCCGATGATAGCATGCCGAGCTCCAGAAAAATCGAAGCGGCGGCAGTCTACTACAACGGCCTCTTTTCCACACCGAACCCGGAAGGGCGGCTTCGGCCAAAGATGAACGCCTTGGTTACGGTTATTTCCGGCCAGGCCGAGAACGTACCACTCGTAGCATGGTCGGCTCTGACGGAGCCTGATGCGCATGGTCGCTACCGCGTGCAGCTTCGCACGCCAACCGGCGAACTCGCCGAGCGCCTGGTGACAATAGGTTTGACCGACAAAATCAAGGCGCAGGTACTCGATGGCCTCTCCGTCGGTGATGAAGTTGTCATCCCTGCCGTGGGAACGGGAACCAATGTTGGCCCGTGGTGATGAAATGACTGCACTCCTTGAAATCGAGAACGTCTCGCGGGTTTTCGCTGCCGGAGACGAGACCATTATGGCGCTGGCCGGCGTCAGCCTTTCTATCGCTGGTGGCGAACTGGTGGCGATCGTTGGCGCAAGCGGTTCGGGCAAAACGACGCTAATGAACATCCTGGGTTGCTTGGACCAGCCGAGTTCTGGTGACTATCGCGTCGCCGGCCGCAGCGTTGCCGGCCTGACCGCGGACCATCTTGCCGCGTTGAGACGGGAACATTTCGGCTTCATCTTCCAACACTATCAGCTTCTTGGAACGCTGAGCGCGGCCGACAACGTGGCGATGCCCGCTGTCTATGCCGGCCTCGACGCCGGCTCACGCCGGGAAAGGTCGAGATCTCTTCTGCGCAGGCTGGGTCTCGGTGATCGTCTCGACCATCGTCCGAACCAGCTGTCCGGCGGCCAGCAACAGAGGGTTTCGATTGCCCGCGCATTGATGAATGGCGGCCGCATCATACTTGCCGACGAGCCGACAGGGGCGCTAGACAGGAAGAGCGGCGAAACCGTCCTCGATACGTTGAAGGAACTTCACACCGACGGTCATACCATCATCATCGTGACTCACGACATGGAGATCGCAAGTCACGCTGACCGCATCATCGAAATCCGAGAAGGAGTGATCCTTTCCGACCGCCGGACGCGGGATCAGAAGACTAATGCGCCGCCGGCGTTCCAAGACAGCAGGCCCGTCGGTTCGCTCTCGGGGTTCAGGCGCCGCCTGGTGCAAGCCTTTCCGATGGCGATACGATCCATGGCTGCCGATCGCGTGCGTACCTTCCTCACAATGCTCAGCATCATTATCGGCATTGCGGCAGTTGTGGCGACCGTCGGTTTCGGCGAGGGCGCCCGTCAGAAAATTCTGCGCGATTTGGGAGGATTTGGAGCCAGCACCCTGCAGATCTCTCCGGGGCGCCATTTTGGTGACAAGGGTGCTTCGAGCATCAAGACCCTGGTCGTCTCGGATGCCGATGCGCTCGCCCACCACTCCTACGTCGATAGCGTGACCCCGGAAGTCCGAACATCCGCACAAATTGGTTTTGGGCCCATCTCCGTCGCGGCGACAGTCACCGGCGTCGGCCAGGATTATTTTAAGGTCAAAGCTCTCAAGTTGCTGAAGGGCTCATTCTTTTCAGCCGGAGCTATCTCTGAGCGCAGCCAGGAAGCGGTGATCAATGACAGGATGGCCGCAACTCTCTTCCCTAACGACGAATCGCCGCTCGGAAACATCGTCCTGATCGGGCGTGTTCCCGTCATTATTATTGGCGTCTTTGCGCCCCCACCGGCGTTTCGGTTTGACAGCCGGCTGGAGGTCTTACTTCCTTATACGGCCGTGAAAGGCAGACTTGAGGGTGCCGATTCAAGTCTTGACGTCCTGACGGTTCGGGTCGCCGATTCTGTCGACACGGCTGTCGCCGAGCGCGCCGTCGTCGGCCTGATAACTCGTCGGCATGGCACAAAGGACTTCATTGTTGACAACCTAGATCAGTGGCTTAAGTCGGTCGAAGGCACATCTCAGACAATATGGCAACTGACCTCCTTCGTGGCTGCGATCTCGCTGCTTGTCGGAGGCATTGGTGTCATGAACATGATGCTGATCTCCGCTACGGAACGGACCCGCGAGATCGGCTTGCGCATGGCCGTTGGAGCGCGCCGGATCGACATCATGCTTCAGTTCCTGATTGAGGCCGTCACAATATGCACCGCCGGTTCAATTCTCGGGGTGGCACTCGCGCTCGGCATCGCAACCGTATTGGGCGGGCCGGACAGCGAGTTTGCGATGATTATCTCCGCCAACGCTATTGTCGTTGCCTGCGCAGTAGCGCTCTGGATCGGCCTGATCTTTGGCTTCCTTCCTGCCCGTAATGCATCTCGCCTGAATCCCGTAGATGCGCTGTCAAGAGACTGAAAAATGACGCTCGTCCGATGGATCTTACCCTTGTCCTTTGTTGCTCGCGGGTTGCACCAGCCTGTCGAGCACATATCCTGGCCCGAACTCCCCGCGGCGGCCCGCTGGCCAACCGCTGCGGAAGCAAGTGCTATCCACGCCACGGCAGACCACTGCTGGCTGACGTTCGAGCTTTTTATCAACGAAAACTACGAGGTCCTCGTCATGGCTGCTGGCGCTAACAAGCCTCTCATTGGCGGTCTGCATCCGCCTCATCTTTCTTCGCCGGCCGCAACGCCTTGCGCCTAGGTCCGGTTAGACGCGCGCTCAAGAGATTGAAAATGAAGCCCATCAGACTGATCGTACCCGGCTGCCTTGTCTTGCTCGCCGGTTGCAGCCTATCGAGCACATATCTTCGCCCCGAACTTCCAGCCGGGCCCCACTGGTCGACCGCTGCGGCTGGAGGCGCTGCACAGGCCAGCAACGACCACTGGTGGCTGGCGTTCGGAGACGCCAATCTCGACAAGCTTGTCAGCGACGTCATCGGCCGAAATAATGAAGTCCTCATCGCGGCTGCTAACGCTTATCCTGCCCGACTTCAGGCAGATATCGCTGCGCACGCCTTACTCCCCAAGCTGGACGGCCAGGTCGGCGGGAGCACCAGCCAATCTCTCAACGACAAGGTCGCCTCGTCGTCGTGGTCGGCTTCCACCAGTGTATCTTATGAGATTGATCTGTGGGGCAAGCTTGCGGCAAAGAGGGACAAGGCGGATTTTGAGGCTTCCGCGACAGCGGAAGATTACGAAAACGCGCGCCTCCTAGCTATCGCCGGAACCGTCGACGCGTATTTCACGATCGCGCACGCCAATCAGTCGCTCGCGTCGGCGGAAACCAGCCTTGACCATGCCAAGCAGACTCGGGCGCTTGTGCGCGCCCAGGTTGCGGCCGGTGCAGTTTCATACCTAGACCTCAAGCAGGCCGAGCAAAAGGTCGAGGAGCTGGCGGCGGCGGTTTCGACGCGCAAACAGGAGCGCCTTGTACTGCGGAACGCCCTCGTTGGGCTCTTGAATGGCGCATCTAACCCTGTTCCAGAGCCGCAGCGCCTGCCGAGCAAGAAGCTGCCCCCGATCCAGGCTGGGCTGCCGGCCGACCTTCTCGCACGTCGCCCAGACTTGCGAGCCGCCGAGGCAAGGCTCCGTGCCATGCTGAAGAACGTTGATGAAACTCGGGCTAGTTTCTATCCGGCGATTTCACTCACCGGCACACTCGGCACCGGCGGCGAGCAATTGCTCGCGTTCATCTCCAATCCCGTTGCTAGGTTAGGTGCAAACGCTGCCTTGTCCTTCCTCAATTTCAAGGACATGAAGCTGCAGGTTGCGGTTTCGAGGGCACAGTATGAAAAAGAGGTCCTCAGATTCCGCGCTACTTTGCTCACGGCCTTCTCCGAAGTTGCCAATTCACTCGGTGCACGGGCCGACTATGCCGAACGGGTGCAACGCCTTCACAATGTCCTAGCGGCCGCGCAGGAAATTGAGCAGCTGCACGAGACCCGTTACCGGTCGGGTGCTATCCGCCTCACTACTTGGCTCGAGGCGCAGGAGGGCCGCCGCGCAGCTGAGACAGCGCTTGCCGATGCCCGTCTCGCCCAGCTGCTCAACGAATCGAAGCTGTACCGCATTCTGGGCGGCAGCGCTGCCAGATCCGGACCGGATGGCCGGAGCACCAAGAAGTAGCCAAGGTCAAAGGCGGGCTAGCTGAACGGCGTAGCGTCGAGCTGGCAGATCCCTCCCGAGATGCCTTGCGGCGTCTTAAAGGAACTATCCAAAGATGAACCGCAGTTCAGCAAAATTCTGCGCCAAATATTGAAGCCTATGGAGTCGCAAAAGTTGCTGGCTACGCGTGGGCGTGAATCCGCTTGTGACACTGCAACGCCTCAGCTAAGGATGCCCACCGAAGCTTGGAATCAAACATCCAGTTGAGGCGGAACTGTCGCCACGTCGATTTACGGACCACCCTCGGCAGAACTCCTTGCACGGGTCACTTAGGGTTACTCAAGGCAGCCGCACGCCCGTCGACGCGCTCTGCTCGTCGCAGGGCCCGGATTGTCTTTCCTTCGGGAAGGTCCAATTCATCTGCCTGAATACGGCCGGCGGCTGCGTGTCGCCTCTACACATTTGCTACCCAACAGCAGCTTGATCCTGCTCAATCTCACGCGCACCAACCGGCACGCCGGATTGTGGAATCTCTCTCGGGCAGCTCCTATCACAAACACCAAGGTCCTCAGATCAAGTAGGAAGTGGCCGATCGACTCGGCGATTGCTTCTGATTTCGGAGACCTGATGGTCCGACGATCAGCGGCCGTGGCGTTAGCGCGCGCCGCCCGTGGTTGCTGGGTCGTCAGCGCATCCTTGCCCACATAGGTAGATGGCAGGTCCCATGATACGATTCGAAAACCAGTGGTAGACGGGGTTCTGCAGAAGCGTTGCAGGCATCGCTTGTCTCTTTAGGCGTTACGAGCGCCAGCGCGGGAGATGCTTCCTGCGATAGGGGGCGGTCATGAGGACCTTGCGAGCCGCTTTGCGATTTGAACCGGGCTTTTCAATTTTCGCTTTTGCTGCCCCTAAAATCTCGGATATGAAACGGACTGGCTTATGGCCTGCCCACATTGCAATCGTTACAAAGGAATACGACTATGGCGACCGGAACGGTAAAGTGGTTCAACAGCACCAAGGGATTTGGATTTATCCAGCCTGACAATGGCGGTCAGGATGTTTTCGTCCACATTTCCGCTGTGGAACGCGCGGGACTCTCGACCCTCACTGACGGCCAGAAGATCAACTATGAGATCGAACAGGACCGCCGCACTGGCAAGTCGTCTGCCAGCAACCTCAGCAAAGTTGGCTGAATTTCTCCTGCGCCCGGGCAAGGGCGGAATGACCGGCACGTAACGAAAGCAAGGCGGGGATGGTCCCCGCCTTTTCACGTTCTATGCCGATGCAGCCGCGGTCCAGACGAATCTATTAGAATAGATGAATCAAGCTGCGACCTTCTTGCGGGTCCGCTTTACAGCAGCCGGCGCTGACGTTTCCGGCTCTTTGGGTCTGCGGCCGAGCCCCATAGTCTTGGCCAATGCCGCGCGTGCCGCAGCATAATTCGGTGCGACCATGGGATAATCCGCGGGCAGCCCCCATTTGGCGCGATATTCGTCCGGGGTCATACCATGGTGGGTCGACAGATGGCGCCTTAGTGATTTGAATTTCTTCCCGTCCTCAAGGGAGATGATGTAGTCCGGTGTCACCGACTTCCTGATCGGGACAGCAGGCTTCAAAGCCTGCAGCTCTTTCTGGGAGACACTTCCTTCTCGACATGATTATTTCGATGGTCGTCCAGCATCGAGATCATCGAGTCGTATCACGCGATCGCGAACGCTGATCTGCCTGGTAATGGCTGTCCCGCAACTGGTTGCTGATTGACTTTCATTTCCGATCTCGTCCATTTGAATTCGGAACAGGAGGAGCCGAAGACGCACAAAGCTTAACTTCGATAACATGAGCCGTGCATTCGACGCGCCAGAAAACCTTCGGCCGCATGAAACACGTTGGCGTTGCTGTGGCATTGTGGCGACGAGCCGTGGAACCTTGAGCACCAAATTGCGTGGCGCGGGCCCCACCTGTTGGAATCCGCTGTCGGAGCGGTGGACACCCCAAATACGGCTTCTGCCGCTCGATTCCATATCGAACCTGGCCGCAGGCCCTATCCTCTCGATCCGCTGATCTAGCGCAAGGCGTCCGCCAACCTAATGTGGAGAATGGTTTCCGTGCACACCGCAAGGAAACCATTTATGAAAGTTCTGTTCATTGCGATGGCGGTTGCGTTGCCGGCAGCCACCGCGTTTGCTGCGCAACTGATCCCCGACCTCAAAGAAGCAGCACTGGCCACCTTCAAGCCCTTGCCATCCACACCGACGGTCGCCAACCCGATCACACCGGAGAAGATCGCCCTCGGCAAGGCGCTGTTCTTTGATACACGACTGTCGTCGTCAGGCGTCTTCTCGTGCAACTCGTGCCACAACTTGGCGACCGGCGGCGACGACAATCATGAAACTTCAATCGGCCATGCTTGGCAGAAGGGGCGGCGTAACGCGCCGACCGTGTTTAACTCTGTCTTCAACAAAGCGCAGTTCTGGGATGGTCGCGCCAAAGACCTGAGGGCTCAGGCCAAAGGACCGATACAAGCCGGTGACGAAATGGCCAACACACCGGACCAAGTTGTCGAAACGCTCAAGTCGATGCCGCAATATGTCGATTGGTTCAATGCAGCTTTCCCTGGTGAGGTCGATCGCGTCACCTTCGACAACTTAGCCAAGGCGATCGAAGCCTTTGAGACCACACTGGTCACGCCCGCCCCCTTCGACGCTTTCCTCAATGGCGACGCCGCCGCCATGAGTTCTGAACAGAAACAGGGCCTGAAGCTTTTCATGGACAAGGGCTGCTCATCTTGCCATGCCGGTACCAACCTTGGCGGGGAAGGCTACTACCCATTCGGCCTTGTTGAGAAGCCTAGCGTCGACGTTCTGCCGGAGAACGACAAAGGCCGACTTGCCGTCACCGATGCAGCCGAGGATTCCTATGTTTTCCGCGTTGCGCCGCTGCGCAACGTGGCACTCACCGCGCCATATTTCCATTCTGGCAAGGTTTGGGATCTGAGGCGGGCCGTCACCATCATGGCGGCCACCCAGCTCGGCGAAGAACTGACGGACGAACAAATCGACCTGCTCGTTGCATTCCTTGGCTCGCTGACCGGAGAGGTTCCTAAGATAACCTACCCCATCTTACCCGCCGAAACGGCGACAACACCTCGACCTCAATCGCAAATCTTGGGTAAATGAACGGCGGAGTTGGCACGGAAGTCTATCGTTGGAAGAGGCGATCGCGCTGCATGAGAACACAAGTGCCTAGCCTGATCCCAATTAAAGACGGCTTCCGTCGCCAGCTCTTGGGCAACAGTTAAGTTTCTGGAGTGAGTCGGACCGGGAAATGTGCAAGCGGCTTTTCTTCCACTGCTCGACAGCAGCTTCTGCGAGCTGAGGCTTTCTCTCGTGTCAGGTGTTCATGCGCGGCAGCGCCTGAATCCGCCGATCACTGTGCGGCCCAGACGAGCCCGAGTGTTGAACGACGCTTCGCCTGAACCAGGTGCGCGGCGCTCGCTGGCCGGCATGCAGCCGTCCCGAACACATGCCGAGCGGATTGGTTCTTGCTCGCAACGCAACCACCGAACGAGGCCCCGCGGGCCCACCCTTGATCAGCAGGCCTGCGCATCCGCCGAAAGCAAGCCAGGCCTGCCCGACTACGTGGTCCTTCATCCAGTGCCGGCTCCGCGCCGACAGGGAGCGCAGCTCGCTCCAAGCTCATAAGCTGCACAGCACCAGTCAGACCGCTGCCGCGTGGTCGTCGCCCTGCGCGAACCTTCGCCCGTCATCATTTAGCGAATGCGTCGAGATTGCCCGCGCCCGCTTGGTTGCCGACGCAAGCCGCTCACGGAGGCGAGCCATTGAGATGCGTTAGGAGCCCTTTACGCTGCGACCCGCATCAACCACTTGAGAGCCACAGCGACGGCCAGGGCCCGCAGAGGGAATTGACGATCGCTGACGAGCAGCCAAAGCGCGGGCTGGTTTCATCGGCGAATGGTGCCGTGACCGCCAGTTGCCGCCTTTCGAATACAAGGTCGAGTTTGAGGCCTATTGGGACGACCAGCTCGCCTTCGGTGGCGAGAGAGCTAGGTCGCCGACCGGGGCGAGAGGCAAATTATCTCCACAAGTGGCAACGTTCTTCTCAGTGGCTCCAACGCCGATTGCATCCAATCCAATGATCCGGGCAATCAGCGCATCCTAGCTTCTGCCGCGGCTCAATCGTCTTCCGCACGAGCCGATCTCATCCCGAGCCGAAAGCCGGCTTCGCGTTCGGTGATGTCAGATGTCCGACAATGTCGGACACGCAACACAGCTGAGTCCGCTTAATCACTGCCCCCAAACGGTTTCCTGATTTGGCACGGTGCATGCGCGGTCATGAAACCGCGCACGGACAACGAGAAGCCATGATCACCTAACCAAAAAAATACTGCCCGGTTCTCCTGGACGGGCACCCAATGTCGAGCAGGCGCATGAACCGCCTGCCATCCGATGCCGTCTCAGGTCGCGCTTGCCATTGGCGGGGTCCGGGGAGCTTCAATCACATCGAACATCGTTTGAGCCATGATCACTGGGCTAAAGCGTGCCCCTGAAGCGCACGTCGCCTGACAGGAAGCGGTCTGAAATGCGGCCAAAGCAAACGTCCAAATTCGCAAATGCACACTCGGGTGCGTTGTTCGGGTCGGTCTTCTCTTCGGCCCCATCGCAATAGCCGTGAGCCTGACGCTGCTAGTACCTGCCTCGGAGAGGGACAATGATGGTCGCCTGGTATCTCACCGTCATCTTCATCTCCGCGTGTCCCTGTTCGCGATCCCTGGAGCAGGGATTTTCTAGCTGGCGACGTCGATTTGCTGACTGAATTTTTAGGGTAAACTCAAGAGGCAGCCTTGGCCTATGGTGAAATCATGTGCGCTACCCTGCGCCAGGGGCGGGGATTGTCGGCGCCCGATGGCATGATCGCCGCAATTGCACGTATAAACGGCGGCCGTGTCGCTACCCGGAATCCGACAGATTTCGAGATGACGGGACTAGAGCTGGCTCGCCGTGGAAACCATAAACGGCCCAGAAAGTAGCGGTGAGGGCGTTAGTCGCGCTTGCAACCGTCCGCTTCCGAGCCCGAATCGATGTGCCGCATGCCAGCGATTTGTTTGAACAAGGCCATCGCTACCGCGCATCCACCGCGTAGCGATCTGCGCCACTTCGTCAGAACGGCCAACCGCCCGAGCTGCTGGTAGAGCCGGCTGCGCCAAGGATTCCGGCCAGGAGAATGAGCGGCTCGGCCTCGCCGGAGGTGCGGCCGTGTGATAGGATGGCGCCATCCAATCCGTGGAAGAGCCGATCGCCGAAACGCGCGTGTCGGTCAGCGTCACGTTGCGATGTTCTGCTCTGGCTCGACCGGGTTCGGTCATGGCAGGCTGGTGATGTTCAACGTCACCTATTCCCTGGGGAACGCCACTATCACCAAGACTGAAAGTAAGATCGCCAGCGCCGCATCAAAGATATTCTGCTATCGTACCCGGATGGGCTGCACGAAGTGATGCGTGCGGCAGTATCAGGCGCACCGCACCTCATCTAACGGCTCTGCATTCGAATCGCTGAGGACTATCGGAAAGATGGTGGCGATGGAGTGCTGCTCGATGACGCCGAGGCATTTGATGCTCATCGAGCAATGTCGGGAAATCAGGAGCAAGGCAACACCGCGCTTGGTTAGGCGACGAGCTCAGAACCGCCATAGCGACCTGAACGAAGGGCCCGGAGCTTCCGATGAAAAGCGAATCCGCCGCTATCAGCACAGTATCCGAGCAATCCGGGTTGCACCGTACCGTCATGCGCCTAAATGGACACGCTTGATCTCGCCGAAATTGAACTCTGGTTAGCTGAAAGCGCCTAAAAGGTCGATCGCCTGAACGGCGCGATCACGGGCCGAAAGCCGCCACTAAAGGGGCATGCGCGTGCGACATTTCAATTTACCTGCGCTCCCCAACCAGCCGTTGGAAATATTTAGATGGACCAGCCCCGCCTGCTCAGCCTCGCGGCGCAAATTCTGCCTCGGCCTTGGCCCGATCTGCTGGATGACGAGCCCGGCCGCCAGCGAGCCGAGATCGCCGCAATGCTTCAGGCTGCGCCCTTGCGTGTAACCGTAGAGGAAGCCGGCGGCATAGAGGTCTCCGGCGCCGGTGGTGTCGACCAGCTCCCGGATTTTGGTCGCCTCGACGGTGACGGTCTCGTCGCCGCGCACGATGACCGAGCCCATTTCCGAGCGGGTAACCGCGGCGATCTTGCAGTCCTTGCGGATCTGGCCCAGCGCCTCGTCGAAGGAGGCGGTCTGGTAGAGCGCCTTGATCTCATGGCTGTTGGCAAAGACGATGTCGACGGTGCCTGAGCGCATCAGGTCCTGAAACTCGTCGCGATAACGGTCGACGCAGAACGAATCCGACAATGTCATCGACACTTCGCGCCCGGCTGCATGGGCGAGCTTCGCCGTCTGCCGGAACGCTTCCTTGGCGCGCGGCGGGTCCCACAGATAGCCCTCGAAATAGGTGACCGCGGCGCCCGACGCCTTGTCGGCCTCGACATCCTCCGGGCCGAGTTCGACGCAAGCGCCGAGATAGGTGTTCATCGAGCGCTCGCCGTCCGGCGTGACGAAGATCATCGAGCGCGCCGTCGGCGGTTCGCCGTTGAGCGGCCTGGTGTCGAAGGCGACGCCCTGGGCATGCATGTCATGCGCGTAGATTTCGCCAAGCGTGTCGTTCGAGACCTTGCCGAAGAAGGCGGCGCGACCGCCGAAGCTGGCGACGCCCGCCGCCGTGTTGCCGGCGCTGCCGCCGGAGGTTTCGATGGCCGGGCCCATGCGGCTGTAGAGCAGCTCGGCGCGCCTTGTGTCGATCAGGTTCATCGCGCCCTTGATGATGCCGTTGGTTTCGAGGAATTCCTCCTCGCACTGGGCGATGATGTCGACAATGGCATTGCCGATGCAAAGCACGTCATAATCCGGCATCAATATCTCCGCCAACGAGTCACCGGCTTTCTGCTATGCCGGCCGCGGCCGGGTTTTTTTGGCAAGCGTGGAATGGGCTGCCGTATGCGCTTGACCCAACATCGGCGCATCAAGCAGCTGCCGGTCCTGCCTCACGCAGCAGGTCGTTAGCTCTGTCCGTCCTTTCCCAGGTGAACTCCGGCTCTTCCCGGCCGAAGTGTCCGTATGTCGCGGTCTTGCGGTATATCGGGCGTAAGAGATCAAGCATTTTGATGATGCCTTTTGGTCGGAGATCGAAAAGCTCAAGAACTGCGCGCTCGATCCTTTTTTCGTCGATCTTTGCGGTTCCGAATGTATTGACGAGGATAGAGACCGGCGCGGCCACACCGATCGCATAAGCAAGCTGAACCTCGCAGACCTCCGCAAGTCCGCTGGCAACGACATTTTTTGCGACGTACCGCGCCGCATAGGCGGCCGACCGATCAACCTTGGACGGGTCCTTGCCCGAAAAGGCACCCCCGCCGTGACGCCCCGTCCCGCCGTAGGAATCGACGATGATCTTCCGTCCAGTGAGGCCGCAGTCGCCGGCAGGCCCACCGAGCACGAACCGGCCTGTCGGATTGACCAGGAACCTTATCCCCGTCGTATCCAAGTCGTAGGGCAAGACCGGCCTTATGATCTCCTCAATGACGCCTTCGCGGACTGTGGCTTGTGAGACCTCCTCGTCATGCTGCGTCGACAGGACTATGGTATCAAGCGCTACCGGGCGCAAACCCTCATAACGAACGGACACTTGAGATTTAACGTCCGGGCGAAGCCAGCCAAGGCGTCCGGTTTGGCGCACCTCTGCCTGTTTTTTTGTCAATTCGTGAGCGAGTTGGATTGGCAACGGCATCAATGTTCCGGTCTCATTGCACGCGTACCCGAACATGAGGCCCTGATCCCCCGCTCCCTGCTCGAGATCCTGCCCTCGTCCCTCGTCGACGCCCTGGCTGATGTCGGGCGACTGCTCGGATAAGGCCAGGATCACGGCGCAACGCCGGCCGTCAAAGCCGATCGCATCGTTATCATATCCAATGTCCAAAATGATATCGCGGGCAACCTGGCTGTAGTCGATCTGCGCGTGACTGGTGATCTCGCCAGCCACAACGACCATCCCCGTCTTCACCAACACTTCACAGGCGACGCGAGCCTTAGGATCCTTACGAAGGATCGCATCGAGGACGCCATCTGAGATATTGTCGGCCATCTTGTCGGGATGTCCCGCGCCGACGGATTCGGAAGAGAACACGAATTGTCTGGTCATGGAATGTCCTCGTTTCAAACGTTGGATTAGATGTGACAGTTGATCTGTCCGTCTTACCTGTCGGAGATGCCAGGTACGTCGAACGCAGCACAGAAGTCGGCAACGTCTCTGCGCACGCGGGCATGCACGTCCGAATCATCGGGCTGGCCGCAAACCAGGTCGATGAAGGCGGCGATCTGCAGCATTTCCGCCTCGCGCATGCCCACAGACGTCACTGCTGGCGTCCCTAACCGAATGCCGCTGGTGAGCGCGGGATGGCGCCGGTCGCCCGGCACCATATTGAAATTCGTAATGATACCTGCTTGCGACAAGCGCTCGGCATAGGCTTTCCCGGACAGCGGCCGGTCCCGAAGATCAAGGATCAGCATGTGATTGTCAGTGCCCCCGGTGACGAGTTCGTAACCTCGCTCCAGAAGCGCCTGGGCCAGAGCCTTCGCATTGTCGACGATCTGCTGACCGTACACACGGAAGGACGGGGTCCCTGCTTCGTGCAGAGCGACAGCTAGCGCGGCAATCGTATTCATGTGCGGTCCGCCCTGGAGGAGAGGGAACACGGCACGGTCTATGCGTTTGGCCAGATTGTGTTTGCTCTTGGAATGATAGAGCGCCTGATAGCGGTCTTCATTCCTTGACAATATGAAGCCACCGCGGGGGCCGCGGATCGATTTGTGAGAGGTGCTGGTGACTACATCGCAATGGGGCACGGGGTTCGGATGCACTCCTGCGACAACCAGGCCGCTGATGTGGGCGATGTCAGCCACCAGATACGAGTTCACCTCCGAAGCAATTTCGGCCATTGCCGCGTAGTCAAAAATACGCGGATAAGCAGTTCCGCCGACCCAAATTAGCTTCGGGCGTTCCCGCTTGGCCGTCTCGCGCAAGCGGTCATGGTCAATCTGCTGCGTCTTTTCGTGCAGCCCGTACGGAACTCGCTGATAGTCAGTGCCCGAGAAGTTGACGACCCAACCGTGAGTCAGATGCCCGCCGCCGGGGAGGGTCAAGCCCATCATCTTGTCTCCCGGACACAACAGCGCTCGACAGACAGCCTGGTTGGCTGGCGAGCCTGAATAAGGCTGCACGTTGGCGTGCTCACTGCCAAATAGCGCTTTCAGGCGCTCGATCGCGAGGGTCTCAAGCTCATCGACGATCTCGTTTCCGGCGTAGTAGCGCGCGCCGGGATATCCCTCGGCATACTTGTTGGTGAAAATAGACCCGGTCGCTTCCAATACCGCCGAGGACGCGAAGTTCTCGGAGGCGATAAGTTTGAGGGTCGTCCGCTCCTGGCGCTCCTGTCTTAAAAGCAGCTCGTGAACGCGAGAATCTACGGCGGCCAGGTGAGGCCACCCGCAAGTGTCAGGCTCCGCGATGGCGCCGCCAGTCGAATTGTTCATATCAGCTTCGCGCTCCATGCGGACTAAGTTTCAGGACAAGCAGGCGGTCACCTTGGACCGCGCGCCCTGTATCGCCTCCAGGCGCAGAAGGTCTTGTCTGTGATGGCCATCGCCGTGGGGCAGGAGATCAACCAACAATTGAACCAAGCCGCCGTCAGAGCCTCCTGCTTCGAGGTGGTACGAAGGCCAGGGGCGCTGTTCGTTGCCGAGAAGAAAGCCGGCTCTGGCGAGCTGTCGGACATGTCCGATAACGTGCTCGCGGGGCAGAGCCAGAACTTCTGCCAGCTCGCAGACGGTTAGGTCCGCATGCGCGCAAAGTCCCAGGATCCGAAGCCGATCAAGATGAGCCGCCGCCCTTAGGCTCCTGACCAGTTTTATGATCGGTTGGGCGGTCGTCCTATTGATTCCGTCCACTTCGCGTCCTCCAGACCTTCAGAGGAAATTTTCTTGTCCGACAGGAGCAATACGCTCGACCGGCAGGCAACTCGTTTCCCGGCCAACATGGGTGCTCTTGCCGGCATTGCATTAAACCCGCTGCAGTTTTGGCTCGGTACACGGCGCCACGGTCTCGACCCACTTGCGTCAGATGAAACATAACCATTCCCAGCGGTTTGGAGTGCTAAGAGTCTACGATTTTCTTTGAAGGATCTGTTGCAAGCAGGCCATCGGCTAAGATGGGCGGCTGGTCCGATGAGGATACAATACAGGCCCACTATTGACCCCATTGTCGTGATCGTTTCAGCATTCAGCTTTTGGTCGACCTTCGAGGAGCATCTCGTTGCGGCCGCCGCCCAGAACGCAGCATGCCTGTGAGGACCTGGGTCCGACGCGACAGGGGGCGATGGTGCCACGGCGTCTGCCTGAACAGCCAAGTGTGGCGTTCATCCGCGTCGCTCAGGTAGGCTAAGGCAACCGGCAAGATGATCGCGCCACTCAGTGGCTGCCAGTGTGAGTCCTTCCTGAGGATCTGGTCGATGTCGCGCGAGTCGAGCCGCACCTGCTGGTCACAATGGTGTGTGTCGCCCGTCGATCTGCGGAATCAATTGCGAGTGTTCCCTATCTTCCACCCGACCGCAGTGATCGGTCAGTCCCACAGCCAATGTTCGCGTTTTCGTGGCCGAACTGAAGAGCTCTGGCCAAAGCCAGCTGCACTACGCCGTTTCCGAAACGTCTAGTCACATTTGGCGAAGTGCTTGTTGGAATTGGTGAATCCGTGACACATTATCGCCACCGTTTAGCCGCGGCGTTGTCCCAATCTTCCACGAGATAGCCGGCGTTGCCCTGAGACGGTTCGGTCCGGCACCGGCTCAAACCAGCCCCCCGCTCAAGGGTCAGTGCCGGATCGAACCACCCTGCATCTCTTCTGAAAGAAATCAGGTGCGACGCCAGCTCGCAATGGGGCGAGCCGCTCACGCTGATGCTCAAGCTGGTCAGGTTCGACTCGAGCCCTGGTAAAGCTGGATGGTACCAATCGGCACCGGCGCATTTCGCACGCCAATCCAGAACCTTGTGGATGTTGCCGCGGTCGACAGGTCCAACACAGCGCTGGCGCTCCAGTGGCCGTCCAGAGCATTTTTCCCCTTCCGTCATCAGAGGTGACGACCGAGCTCCCGATAGGCGTTGATCTTGACCAGGAAATTACAGCCGAGGATCACCCGCTCGCTCTCAGGATGATAGATGCTGGGGAATGATGCTCGTCCGCGCGCGGCCTCGTCGCGCACCAATTCGGGTGCGGCGAATAAGGAAGCACCGCGCCGAACGGCTCCGTCGTGCTGCAGCTTGCCGTTCAATCTTCAAGGCCGAGGTTCTCGCGGAGGGCGACGAACTCCATTTCGGGCGTACTGATACCGCCGCATCGTTACCGAGGTGATAGCAAAGCAAAGTGCCCGTGGATGGAAGAGATCGTCTCGGGTGTCCTGCAATCGAGGTCGGTCCGCGTGAGACGACGGCAGAGAGAGGTTGCAGGGAGGGAGGTCGCCTGATGCATCACCCCCCAGGTGGCACCTGGACAACTTCCATGCCTCCCAGAAAACTTGGTGTTTGCCAAAAGTTCCGACCGGTATCGATCCCAGGCAGGTCGCACAATGTGCTTCGGAGTCGCTTGGGAAACAGGACGCCTATATCTCATCCTGCAGAAGAAACTCAATGGCGCGAAGCTTGCGATCGGGGTCGACCGGCTCGACTATACCAACGATATCGACGCGCCGATCAAAATCTTCGGGTTACGCGTGCAGTGCGGCGTCAGGCCTAGAAATTAGATCGTTTCCTGCCGCGCTTGCCCACGCATCGCAGCGCGACCGACCAACTTGGTCTTGGTCCGCACCAAGGTGAGGCTGAGCTCCCAAAGGGCCTCTGCGACGCGGAGCGATGACGTCGATATAGCGCGTCAGCCGGGCCTTGCCCCGTGACGGTGGCGGGACCTCAGCCCAGGCCTAGGATGAAGCGCCGATTGGGTGAACGGATAGGCCGCGCGTTCAACGGATAGAGTGAGGTAAATCGCTCCATGTCTGCTGGGTCGACGTCAACCGGTTCCATTGCAACCATCCACTCGACGTTTTCGGTGCATGGCGGCGTCGTCAATGATCCTTCATATGTCCAGTAGGCAAGCGAAGCCGGCAAAAACTCGTTGGGGTCGACCTCGTCGACCGCTGTCTCCTCGCCTGAGGTTGCGGGAAATGCTGCGGCAAGGCTGGCAAAGCTGGCATTTGTCGCGCCCGGCGTCAGAAACACGCCCAGCACACCCACAGTATCGCTGTCGGCGTCTTTATGGACGAAATGCGCTTCCATCGGAAAACTCCTGCCCGCGACGTGGTGTTCGCTCGGCGCATGGAAATGGAACTGTAGCAGGTCGTAGACACGATCCCCGCGGGTGAGCGTGCTGCCTTGCGGCAGGTTGACTTGAATGGTGTGGCCGTTGTTCACCATCCTGCCGCCGCCCTTGTGCCAACCTATGGCGATTTGGGGAATATCCGCCTTGATGGCGCCCTTGACATCGATCGGCGATTGCTGCGTGCCCGCCGAGCAGACGAAATTCCTTTCATCCAGATCGCCCCAGTGTTCGGGTCCTGCCGGGCCGGCATATCCCCAATGGGTACTGGCCGCCCGCGCGGCTTCAGCGCTAATGGCACACCCGCCGAGTGCAACGAACCCTTTGATCAGATTACGACGATGCATATTGCTTCGCTCCTGGATTTGAACCGAGCTTTTGATTGAGGTTGTTATGGTGGGAGCTGCAGTCGCAACTACGATGTGGCAACATCGTCGCAATTGCGCCGAACAGCTCGGTATGCGACCAGCGCGTCGCTCAGGGCTTCACGTCACCGGATACAGGACATCGTCGCCGGGACCGCCATCACCAATATGCGGTTTGTCGCGGCCATTGTCGCCCGCTAGATGGCCCAGCTATCTGCGGCGAATACGTGATCGTTGCCTCCACGACCACCGTTTGCCCTGGCAATCCAAACCATACGACCTCTCTTCAGAAGATGGTCTCGGCACCCGGGCCTCCCATGCAACTACTCCGATGTTGCCCACCGCGCCAAGTTACGCCTTCATATTCAACATCGCACAACTAGAGAAATCGAATGCTTCGATAAATAGCATCGACGATATGGATGCATTCACGCCCATGCGCGGCGCTGCTGACGACGCCCCTGTGCTCGGATCGGTGGAGTGACTCTGAGTGCATGTGGGTACATCCGCTCGACAGCTTATCGCCCATCCGGCGTGCGTAGGCCGATCCACTTGTCTTTGACATCGTTGTAGTGTTGTTCCGGCCTGTATTTTATCACCTGCAGGTTGAGACGCTCGGCCGACAGGTGACCGATTGCCTGTAGGATCCCATAACTCGCCACCACGACGTCATGTTTGGCTTTGGCTTGATTGATCATCCCGGTGATGACTGCGCCTGGGCATTGAGAACGTCGAGCGTGGTGCGCTGGCCGACATCGCGCTCCTCGACGACGCCATTCAAGGCAAGCTGCGCAGCGGCAATCACCTGACTGAGCGACTCTTTATTCTGTCGTACAAGCGCCGAAGCGCGGCCACCCGAATAGATCGGTATGGTCAATTTCGCGCCGATGCTAGCTGAATTGGTCGTACCGTCCTGTTGGCTGGCAATAGGCGAGGTGTTGCTATAGGCGCTCGAGACGCCGGCGGAAGCGGATAGTTGCGGCAGCAGCGCACGTTCGGCCGATTTCACCGAAAACGCTGCCGCGTCGATCAGATGCTCCGAGGCGAGAATGGTGGGGTGCTCGCGTGATGCAGTCACGAGTGCCGCATCGAGACTCGCCGGCAAAAGCTTCGACAGCGGCGAAGCGGCCCTGAGCCTCCCCGGCTCGTGGCCGACTAACTGACGATAAGTCGCCGCGCTTACCAGGACCTGCTCACGGGCGGCGGCCAATTGCTCCACGGCAGAGGCGCGCAAAGCGTCGGCCTGAGCGACAGTACGCGTGACTTCGCCGATCTTGAAGCGTAACGCGCAGCTCGCGCCTGCTCGGTCAGGAACCGCGCGTTTTGATGCGTCGGCACCGATACCTGCCGGTCGCGAACGACATCCATATAGGCCTGGGCTGCTTTGAACAGGATGTTCTCTTCAGTGTCGCCCAGGCTTTCTACCGAAGCTCTTACCTGCGATTCGGCGGCCGCGACATTGTTCCTCGTCTGAAAACCGTCGAACAGCGTCTGCTTGATCTGCACGCCATATTCGCCGGTCGTCATGCGCTTGTTTTTACTTCTTCCCGTTTACATGGCTGCTGGACTGATCGATGGTCGCGAAACCCTCGATCGTCGGGCGCCACCCTGATTTTGCGATTGCCACGCTCTCGTCGGTGACGCGAACATTGGCGCGGGCCGACAGAGAAGAATCGTTCTCATATGCCTTCGATAGGGCTCCCAAAATGCTCTCGCCCGAAGCGTTCGAGGAGAGCGGTACAGTCGCTATAATCAAGAATGCCAGTCCGGCCAGTCTCTTACTTGGTCGCAAATTCTTTCTCCAATTATGAACGCTGGACAATCGCGGGCGCAGGGGTGCACGGCCCCCGCGTTGAACGCACCCAGAATGCCCGGGTCGCAACTAAGACGCTGTTGGAGGCGCCACCTGCGTGCGTATCTGCGCCTGCAACGCTGTGGTACCGCGGTCAGCTTTCGCGAAGGCTGATAAATTGAACAATAGATTGTTTGGATCTGGATCATCCAAATCATGGATACATTCCGCACATCCCCGGAGCTGCCGTTGGACGAGACATTCGCACCAAAGGGCGGCCGATTGCGACACCTGCGACTGTTGTCCGAGATCGCCTCTCCGACCTCCTGCCCGACTGACTCACTGGAGCGGAGCTCGATTCATCAATAAGGGAGTACCCCTGCGGCGATTGCGCGGGTAGGTGCGTAGCCGCGCGATGGCCGCACTCACAACCACCTCACCCAGTTTATGCTTCGTGCCGCGGCCGTGTGCGCGCGTTCACTTTCAGAGCGTCGAACGCAACGAGGAGATTGAGGCCCCAAATTTGGCTTAGTCGATAGAGTGGACGGGCAACAGCCAATGTCGGACAGTGATTATTGAGGTGTTCTGATATCCCGGCTTTGCGACGATCGCCCAGGTCGGCTTGCAACGCCGGTGCACGAAGGCAAACTTGTCAATCTCGGACGAGATCGACCTCGCTCGACGGAACGTGGTCACTCACACGCTGCTTTGTGTTGGATTGCTGCCGTGGTGCTTGCACTAGGACTTGCAGGTTTCCGTCAACCACCAAGACGCAGATTTCGTTCGGTCAAAATGAGCTCTGGAAACGGAGTATGCCAGCCAGGCTGTTCTTTTTGCCGGCGCCAGTCCAATTCACCCCGGCAGGGTCGGCCGTGCCGAGGCCGAAGTTGCCGTAATGGTAATAGTCGACTTCGGCTGTGACTGTGAAACCTGGAACGACCATATAGGCGATGTTTGCAGCCACACCAGAGTTCCTGAGCTGATCACCCGATACCTGAAGGTTGAACGAGGTTTTCTCGTCGAACTCGTAAGTGGCGCCGGCCCAGAAAGCCCAGTTGCCGCCCCAAGTTTTGTAGAAGCCGCGACCATGACCGGCGACTGCGTTGGTTGGGTCATCGTTGAGATTGCCAATGGAGCCGTAGCCGAACATTCCGAATAGCGACAGGTCATCTGTGACTTGGACGTCAACGCGGACCTTGCCGGCCAACGCTTCGTAGTTGCTGTCACGAGCGATCACGCCGGTGATCGCGCCCCACCCCTGCGTCTGTTTCACGCCGACGACGACGTGTGGAACATGGCTGTCGATAGTACCGACTGCACCCGATCCTTGTTCGAGGGAAACCACTGCCGAAAAGCCATTACTGGCATCGAAGTAGTACTGAGCCACGTTGGCATCGAAGTCGCCGTACGGAACGAGTATGTTATCGAGGACGTTACCAGCGTAGCCTATAAACGTATCGAACGCCGGCCCGTCCTTACCAATTCGGAGGCCACCAAGCTGCATCCAGGCGGAACCCAACGTGACGCCGCTGTTGAAGGCATTGTTCTTCTGAGGACTCTCCGGACCCGAATAAGCGTTGCGGTTGCCGAAGTTGATGCGAGTTTCGGTATAGGTCCTCAACGCGCCGAGCTCGGTCTCTTGGCCGGTCCAAGTTTTGAACGTGAAACGCCCGTTCTTTCGCCACGTCCCCTGAGCCTCGCCAGTTCTCAGATCGGAGGTTCTTGCCCCGTCATACGATCGGACATCGCCGAGGCCGATGTCGTAACGGATGTAGCCGCCGATGCGCAGGCAGGTCTCGGTGTCGGGGATATAAGAGTATCCCGAACCGTAGGCGTCGCAGATCTTGACGTATTCGGTCGGGTCCGGCGCGGAGACTTCGTCAGCTGCGCAAGCGACCGAAACGGAGATCAGGGCCGCAGCTGAGCCGAGAAAAAGGCTCCTTACATTCATTCTGGATCTCCAATCAAAGATTAAATGCGGAGAGCGTCAAAGGGCGAGCCGTTGGCCATCCCGCGAGCAAAAAAAGATGTGCATCCGTCGGTCTTCAATGCAGAGCAGCAAGCGACGTGCCATCCTGAAGACGTAACTCCGTGCTGACACTTGGATGGCCGGCGCAACTTCGTCGCGCTCCCTTCTTTTTGATTTGGGGGGCAGGCTGCGCGCGAAAGCAGACGTAGGGCACGGTTCGTCTGTTCGATCTGTGACACTTTTGTTGGATTCCGACAGCATTTGTTCGCCGTGAAGCCTCTGGGTCGAAACATCATGCCCCCCGCCGGTTGGTAGGTCAGGCGGGAGCCCCGTTGCGCGGTGCCGAGCGTGGCGCGTTCCGTTTTGCGGCGGCACATGCGAATTCTCGCCTTGTGCGACTCACCTCGCTCTGCGCCGAGCGCGATCTGGCGTCGATCATGCGCCTCGCGGCTCAGCTGCTTTCAGCGACCGGTCAGCAGGCTCTTAGGACCGCGGCGGACCTGCTGATTACGTCGACCACTTCCCTGATAGACAGCGCGCGAGAGCCAAATGGTCTTGGCGGGCAATCGAAAAAAAGAGCTCGCCAGATGCTGGGAATCGCTACCCGAGGCGCGCTACCAGTCGGAGAGCAAGGCAAAGTGGTCCCGGTCATCTCGCAGCATATGGCGATACCGCGCTACGGCGTCTCGTCGAGAAAGGGGCAGACTGAAGGGGAAGCGGTGGTAAATCGCCGTGTCAGGAATGACATTAACCCATACAAGTTCGCGGCGAAAAGCCGGACGGACTGACATAGCTCAAGGACAGAAGGAGAGGGCAGCGACAAGGATGTTGGTCCGCGGCATGGAACGATAGCTCTTGCAGACCTCGATCCTGACAAAATATCGCGAGGCCCGACTGCCTTGGTACACCATCTATACGACTGTGCCGGACTTCTCCACGACAGTCGGTGCGGAGGATTATGAGGAATGGCTGAGGGGCCTGCCTGCCGGCGATTCGGTGTCGCTCTATGTCCACATTCCGTTCTGCCGATCGATGTGCTGGTATTGCGGCTTCCCTACCACAATCACCCGCCGGGATGGGCCGGTTCTTAACTGTCTGACGGTGCTGCGTGAGGAGATTCGTTTGGTCTCTGAGCAAGCGCCGCAGGCGCTGCCCGTGAGCGACGTCCATTTCGGCGGCGGAACACCGACCCTCATCGGGCCAGCGGAGTTCTTGGACTTGATGGTACTCCTGCGCCGCCGCTTCGCGTTCAGCAAAGCGACCGCCGTCGCAGTCGAGATCGACCCACGCGCGTTCACGGCCGAGATGGCCGAAACCTTAGGAGTAGCGGGCGTGAACCGGGCAAGCCTTGGCGTGCAGAGCTTTGACCCCAAAGTTCAAAAAGCGATCAACCGGGTCCAGAGTGAGGCGCAGACTGCGGCCGCCGTCGAAAATCTCCGCGGGCATGGAATCAGCCGTATCAATTTCGACCTCATCTTCGGTCTCCCTAAACAGACTGTGCAGTCCTGCGTCCAGACCGCGATGGCGGCGGTCGCCATGCGCCCCAACCGGGTCGCGGTGTTCGGCTACGCGCACATTCCTTCCGTGATAAGAATCAGTGCCTGATCGAGGAGGCAGCTCTACCGGATAGCGATGCCCGTGCCGAACAGGCTGCGGCCGTGGCCGAGACGCTGATAGCCGCCGGTTACCGAGAGATCGGGCTCGACCATTTCGCATTGCCGGACGACGAACTTGCCCTGGCGCAGAAAGCCGGTCGCCTGCGCCGCAACTCGCTGGGTTATTCGGCCGATACGTGCAAAACTCTGATCGGTTTCGGCGCTTCTGCTATCGGCCGCATCGGCGGGGGTTACGTCCAGAACGAGGTCACACGGGATCGTTATACCCGGCACATCGCGGCGGGCCGTCCGGCGACGTCAAAGGGCTATCGTCTCACCGACGAAGATCGCGTGCGAGCCGCAATCATCGAGCGGCTGATGTGCGATTTGGAGGCCGACGTGCCGGCCATCTGTGCCGCCCACCAATTTGATCCGCTCCGTTTTGTCGATTCCGCTGAACGCTTGGCGATGCTGGCCAAGGATGGGATTGTGGACATCGAAGATGGTTTCATCCGCGTGCGGCAGGAACATCGCTTTGTGGTTCGTGCTGTTGCTGCCGCATTCGATGCTTTTCTTGCGAATCGCTGAGCGAAGGCCAAAGGGAACCCGATGGAATTACCACCCGCCAGGGTGGAAAGCTGGCCGGCCTTCAGAACAACGGCAGCGGGGCCGCCCCTGGCCGTCTACGGCGTTTTGGTTCTTAGTGGGTTAAGGCCTGGTTCTGGGCACGACCTTTTCGTCGCAGCTTGGGCACATTGTGAACCATGTGCTCTCTTCGTCATGGCGTCACCTCGGAGGACGAGAAAACATTGTTGAGGGACGGGTACGAGCTGCCTCAGTCGTTCGTTCAATCGAAAGCACTGTCTGCGGAGGCAGCTCTCCTTCATGCAGTGCCAGGAGATGCTGGCCGACTTCCTTATCCGCTGCCGTGAGCCGATGATTTAGACGAAGAAAATCCATCCAGGTTGGGGTGCGGAATGTCTCCGTCCAAAGTGACGGCGTTTGAAGATTTCGCTGGAGCGTCCAGTTTCGTGCACCTGCACGGCTCTGAACGTGCCGCCTGGCGCGCATGTAGCCCAGAAAGCTCGATATTCTCCTCCGATATTGAATACTCGACCTTGGCCACGATAGGGCCACTTCTGGGCTTCAGATCGAGTGCCACGTCCCGGGGATGAAAATCCGAACTTTCCTGATCCGTTTCTTCCCACGGACGGACCGGCAACAGTATTCCCGCAGCTGCAACCAGCAACAGAGCGCCCGCGGCGCCCTCCAATGCTGAGGTCAAGGAATAGTTTTGCGCGACAGAACCCCAGATCCAGCCGCCAGCAGCCATACCGCCTGCGCTCAAGGCGTAGTAAATGGAGAGCGTGCGGCCTACAACCCACCTTGGGCTTGCCAACTGCACCGACACGTCAATGCCCGTCCAGGTGATAAGCCAACCCGCTCCGCCGAGCGCCAGCGAAATGGCCGCCACAGGAACCGACGATGTCAGGGCAAGGGAGAGGCAACAGACTGCACAAGCCACAGAGGCGAAGGCCACCAGCCTGTTTTGAGACGTGACCTTCCTCAAGAAGCCGTTGCCCATGCCCGCGATGAAAGCACCCATGCCGAAGCCGGCCAATAAGATACCGTAGACAATTGGCCCACTCTTCAACTGATCCCGGACGACGAGAGGGAGCAACGCCAGAATGGAGATGCTTGCCAATCCGAAAAGAGCTGCTCGGGCGGTCGCTGCCCTGATCTCCAAAGACATCGCCGTAAAGCGCACTCCGTCATGAATTGCCGTCGTCATTCTCTCACGAGGGAGAGGCGAAGAGCGGACCTCCCATTTGGTGCGCCATATCGCGCTTATAGGCGCCAGATCACTCACCGCAGCCAAGGCGAAAGCGGCCAGCGGCCCAAAGACGGCCAGGATCACGCCCCCCAAGGCCGGACCAACGCTGCGCACAATGTTGTATCCGACGGACATAAGCGTCACTGCGGCCGGAATGTCGCGTTTGTGAAGGATATCGCCGACCGAAGCGTGCCAGGCCGGATCATTCAAGGCAAAGCCGCAGCCGGCCAGGAAACCTAACCCGAGAATCAGCCAAGGACTGACAAATCCCAGACCCACAGAAATCATCAGCGTCGTCGACGCCGATGCTATCAGGCAGTGTCCCGCAAACATCACCCACCGGCGGCTGAAGTTGTCGGCAATGGCTCCGGCGAAAACTGAGAGGAAGAACACCGGCAATGTAGATGCGGCCTGGACGAGTGCAACCATAAGGTCGGACGCAGAAATCGTTGCCATAAGCCAACTGATGGCGACCGTTTGCACTAGCCAACCCAGGCTGGAAATCTGGGTGGCCGTCCAAATTGAGCGAAACACCTTGTTTCGAAATGGAGCCAGCGTCTTTGAAACGGGCGGTTGAGGATTTTCGCTCTGCATGAGGTTTTGCTGGCCTTCGATGAGCGCTGCGATTTGAGCAAGCGGTTCGGTACTTAGACATCGCGGAGCACCGCACGGAACCAGCTCTATGGAGCTTGCCGGCGACTATTTACGTATTGAGCCATTCTCATAGTCTCATTCATGAGCAGTCCT
>NZ_RZSW01001200.1:0-429 GCF_003997375.1 Mesorhizobium sp. M5C.F.Ca.IN.020.29.1.1
GCCGTGAGATGGTGCACAATGCGCCTCGTTCGCCGGTTACGAGTGCCCATTTGCTTGAAAACGCAAGGGCGCGCCCTTTGGAGTTAGTCATCTATTGCTCCTAGAAATGCCACAAGATTGTCACCGAGTTCCGGGCAGGGATATCCGCCCTCCTGCAGCATGGCCATAGGTCCATTGAAGTCGCTTATGGCCCTAGCAGCCTTCCGGAAGCCATCGGTGGAGATGTCAAGCACACTGAGCGGATCGCCGCGATAGGCATCGAGGCCAAGCGCAACGAGGAGGACATCTGGTCCGAACTCTCCTATCTTTTGCATGCACAGCGCAATTGCTTTGACAAAGACGGAGTCATCGCTGCCATGATTTAGCGGAAGATTGAAATTGAACCCTTCTCCGGCACCGGAGCCAATTTCATCTGCATAGCCGCTAAAG
>NZ_RZSW01001201.1:0-428 GCF_003997375.1 Mesorhizobium sp. M5C.F.Ca.IN.020.29.1.1
CGGCAGCAGAATGAAGGGGATGCCCGCGCCGCGCGTCACCGCCTCCCAGATGATCAGGATCCAGGCGCCGAAGATAGCCGGAATGATCAGCCTCAAAGCGGTCGCCGCCCAGCGCGAGGTCGGGCGAAGCGCGGACAGGGCTGTCACGCAGCGCCAGGCCAGAAGCCATGCCGCGGCAAGCAGCAAATAGAAGGATGCGCGAGCGGTCCCCTCATTGCCGGTTATGCCGGCGAGAAGCATCCACGCCGCGCCGTGCGCGCCAAGGAAGAGCAACACCACCCCAATCACCGGTGGGAAATTATCGGCCGCGATTGCCAGAAGCAGCAAAAGGAAAATCAAAGCCACGGTGGCGACACCATAGCCGGGCGTGGCATTGACAAGCGGCCAAAGAAGGAGCGCTCCGGCAAGAAGGACAAGCGCGGCATACC
>NZ_RZSW01001202.1:0-427 GCF_003997375.1 Mesorhizobium sp. M5C.F.Ca.IN.020.29.1.1
ACGTCCGACCCGCTGGTCTACACGGCGACGTTCACCGCGACCGACGGTTTTGCCGGCACCGGCTCGGTCTCGGTGGCGGCGGGCAGCTATACGGACGCCTCGTTGAACGAGGGCGGCGCCGGCTCGGACACGGTGGCGATCGACCGCGAGAATCCAACGGTCACGGTCGACATCGCCGACAGCGCGCTCAGCGACGGCGATGCCAGCTCGACGGTGACGTTCAGCTTCAGCAAGGCGCCGGTCGGCTTCACAGCGGACGACATCGCCGCCGCCGGCGGCACGCTGAGCGGCCTGGCCGCGACGTCCGACCCGCTGGTCTACACGGCGACGTTCACCGCGACCGACGGTTTTGCCGGCACCGGCTCGGTCTCGGTGGCGGCGGGCAGCTATACGGACGCCTCGTTGAACGAGGGCGGCGCCGGCTCGG
>NZ_RZSW01001203.1:0-427 GCF_003997375.1 Mesorhizobium sp. M5C.F.Ca.IN.020.29.1.1
GGAAGGTTCATGTCATTCATCCGTGAGGGCGTAGTAAACATTGTCTAAAAATAGTTGTCTGTTCTTGTCACTCACCTTAGCAACTTCAAGCGGCCGATAGCACGATTTCTTCTGCGGTTGCGTGTATCGATATCGTCATGTTCGCCTCGCGCGCCAGAAGCAGCGTGTAGTAGGGCTGCACCGAATGCGCGTCGATCGGTTCTTCAGGCTTGTTGCCGGAATGGAGTTCCAGGAATTTGGGCGGCACGCGCAGCATCGGACCGCTCGCGGCGAGCGCAAAGCGTGGTTCTGTGTCGAGGTTTTCAAGCGTAACCGTAAGCTTACCGCCACGCGGAATGGCGGCGTTGGCGACGAGAATTAGGTTGAGCAGGAGCTTCACCTTGTTCTTGGGCAGCAGCGCACGGGTTCCGTTCCAGACCAGTTCCGG
>NZ_RZSW01001204.1:0-426 GCF_003997375.1 Mesorhizobium sp. M5C.F.Ca.IN.020.29.1.1
GCGCACCACGTGCTTCGACATCTTTTCTCCGTTGCCTGGCGACAGCGAGGTGATCAGCCAGTTCAATCGGCTCAATTCCAACGAAATGAAAATTGCACCGAGATCGGTGCGGATGGCGGTCGGCTCTTCGGGTCGGTCAGCTACAATAGGCATGGTCGTCTCCAGAGTGGTTGGTGAACAACTCCACTCTGCCAAAGAGCAGGGCGCTATCCACCCGCCCATGGGATCTGACAGTCCCGCCGGCTCCAGCCCACATCATCGAGAGCGGCATTCCCACCGAACGGCTTCTGGCCCAGATCGCGGTCTCCAAATATGCCGACGGACTGCCCCTCTATCGTCAGGAAGCCATGTATGCTCGCGACGGCGTCGAACTCAGCCGCGCACTGATGGCGCAATGGATGGGCAAGGTCGGCTTCGAGCTTCAGC
>NZ_RZSW01001205.1:0-421 GCF_003997375.1 Mesorhizobium sp. M5C.F.Ca.IN.020.29.1.1
CTGACACGCGATGCCGATCTGCGTTTCTCGCAGCTTGCCGGGTCGAGGAGCGGCGCCCTGAAATGGATTGCCGCTTTCGCCGGCGGCGGCATTGGCGCAATACGCGATCCGGTCCAGGTCGGCACGCTGATGCTGGGCGGCGGCCCAGGTGCTACGCGCACGGTTGCCGGCAGGATCCTGTCGACTGCGCTTTCGGAAGCCGCCGTCAACGCCGGCGTCGAGCTCGCCCTGCAGCCGATCGTGCAGAGCTATCGGGCCAAGGCAGGCCTGGAAAGCGGCGTGGATCTGGCGCTGCGAAACGCTGCTTTCGCCGGGCTGCTCGGCGGCGTGTTCGGCGCCGGCGCGCGCGGGCTTGGCGAATTGCTGACCAGTGGCGGCCGCTCGGGTGACAGGGCGCTGGCCGTTGCCGCCGCCGACGTGC
>NZ_RZSW01001206.1:0-420 GCF_003997375.1 Mesorhizobium sp. M5C.F.Ca.IN.020.29.1.1
ATGATGATCGCACGTCGCGAACTCTGTATTCTAGAGCATCTGCTTAACCGGGCAGGCCGCATCGTGCCCCGTGCGCAGTTGGAAGATCACCTCTATTCGTTCAACGACGACGTGTCTGCCAACGCGCTTGAAGTCGGAATCTATCGTTTACGTGGACATCTGACCAGATCAGGTGCAACGCCACGGATCAAGACCATCCGTGGCATTGGATACATTCTAGAATTGACTGACGCGTCATCCGCATAGTTTGTCGAACCGAAAGAAGATCTATTTTGCTGATCCTTCAACATCCTTGCCCTGCGCTCAATTGGCGGGCGATCGCCATCAAGGTTCCGAGACCTGCAGTGCCCCGTTACCTGGGCCATCTCCTCTGCGCGCTTATTGTGACTTTCCCACTTGGTGTCGCGGCGCAAAACAAGC
>NZ_RZSW01001207.1:0-420 GCF_003997375.1 Mesorhizobium sp. M5C.F.Ca.IN.020.29.1.1
ACGATCTCGAGCGCCGCCATAAGCTCGGTGCGGAAGAAGTCCTTCCTGGTCGCCATGAATGCCTTGGTGCCCAGCACTTCGAAGGCGTCGTAAGGCATCTTCGCCGCGCCGAAGCCGCTCTCGCGGCCCCAGATCGCCAGCAGCACTCCGCCCGGCACACCGTAGCGCTTCTCGATCGCGGCAATGGTCCTGGCATTGGCCGCCGCGCGCGCCCGGCCACCGGCGGTCACGGCGCGAACCGTCTTTTCGGCGAAATAGGCGCCGGGCGAACCGAACTCCGCCTGATGCTGCTTCTGCGGCGTCGTCGCCTTCTGGCCCGGCATCACCAGGTCGGGCAGTTTGAGGTTCGGTTTGACGCCGTCGAAGGCGGCCTCGAAGGTATTTCTGGAGATGCCCTTGGCGTTGGCCTCGGGCCAGAGA
>NZ_RZSW01001208.1:0-418 GCF_003997375.1 Mesorhizobium sp. M5C.F.Ca.IN.020.29.1.1
CATTGGAGATAACACGCACAAAATTTAGAGGAAAGCTTTCTCTTACGCCTCCATCCTTTTTAATCCTTCATGGAGATCTAGACATGTACATCAAGAGTCCTCTTCTCGGCTTAACTGCTCTGATGGCCGCTTCCGTCGTTCGAGCAGCTGGCGCCGAGCGGGAACCGGCCGAGTACATCAAGATCTGCGACGTCCTCGGCTCGGGTTATTCCTATATTCTCAACACCGACACCTGCCTGCGCATCGGCGGCTATGTCCGTTATGATATCGGCCTCGTGATGTCCGATCGTATGACAGCGCAAGAACCTCGGATGTGAGAACTGGCGAGGACCAAGGCACTTGGCGAAACAACACACGCTTCACGTTCAAAACTTGGACCGGCCAGCATACCGAGCTCGGCGCGTTGACGACCTATACC
>NZ_RZSW01001209.1:0-409 GCF_003997375.1 Mesorhizobium sp. M5C.F.Ca.IN.020.29.1.1
GGCCATCGCCCACGTGGGCCGGGAGACAGGCATCGATCCCGCCGCCGAGCCGATCCCGGTGCGCCCGGCGGCGCATTATCACATGGGCGGCGTGGCCGTTGACGCCGCCGGCCGCAGCTCCGTCGAGGGATTGTGGGCATGCGGCGAGGTCGCATGTACCAGCCTGCACGGCGCCAACCGCCTTGCCAGCAATTCGCTCACCGAAGCGGTGGTCACAGCGAACTGGGTTGCCGAAAGCGTTGCCCGCGTATCGCCCGGCCGGCACGGGTGCATGTTCTCCACAATCGTGCCTCCACGGCCAGACGCTTCCTGCGTCCGTCCGGTCGTCTCCAAAGCGCTGGGCATCATCCGCGACGGCGAGACGCTGCGCCAGGCGGTGACGACCCTGCTGCCAATCGCAATCCACAAC
>NZ_RZSW01000120.1:0-13359 GCF_003997375.1 Mesorhizobium sp. M5C.F.Ca.IN.020.29.1.1
GATCAGTCGTGCGCGGCACAGGCGCCGCGCTGCCCCGC
Source organism: Mesorhizobium sp. M5C.F.Ca.IN.020.29.1.1 (assembly GCF_003997375.1). NCBI lineage: Bacteria > Pseudomonadati > Pseudomonadota > Alphaproteobacteria > Hyphomicrobiales > Phyllobacteriaceae > Mesorhizobium > Mesorhizobium sp. M5C.F.Ca.IN.020.29.1.1. The sequence goes on from NZ_RZSW01000120.1 coordinate 39, forward strand.
CGCATCATGAAGAATGCCGATTTCGAAGGCATGGTCGAGACCTCCGACGAATGGATCGCCCAGCGCACCGGCATCCGCCAACGCCATATCGCGGCCGACGACGAGACCACGGCTTCGCTCGGCGAGGCGGCGGCGCGCGCAGCCCTCGACAATGCCGGCCTGACGCCTGCCGATATCGACCTGATCGTGCTGGCGACGTCGACGCCCAACAACACCTTTCCGGCGACCGCCGTCGACATCCAGAACCGGCTCGGCATGCATCACGGCTTCGCATTCGATCTGCAGGCAGTGTGCTCGGGCTTCGTCTATGCGGTTACGACAGCCGACCTCTATATCCGCGGCGGTCTGGCCAAACGCGTGCTGGTGATCGGCTCGGAAACCTTCTCGCGCATCCTCGACTGGAGCGACCGCTCGACCTGCGTCCTGTTTGGCGACGGCGCCGGGGCGATGGTGCTGGAAGCAGGAGAGGGGGCGGGCAGCATTGCCGACCACGGCGTGCTGGCGGCCAGCCTGCGCTCCGACGGGGCCCACAAGGACAAGCTGTTCGTCGATGGTGGACCGTCGACCACCGGAACGGTGGGGCATCTCAGGATGGAAGGCCGCGAAGTGTTCAAGCACGCGGTCGGCATGATCACCGACGTCATCGAGGCGACGTTCTCAGCTGCCGGCATCACCGCTGAGGATCTCGACTGGTTCGTGCCGCATCAGGCCAATAAACGGATTATCGACGCTTCAGCCAAAAAGCTCGGGATAGCAGAGCAAAAGGTGGTGGTTACGGTCGATTTGCACGGCAACACCTCGGCGGCTTCCGTGCCGCTGGCTCTGTCGGTGGCGGTCGCCGACGGCCGTATCAAGAAGGGTGATCTGGTGCTGATCGAGGCGATGGGCGGGGGCTTCACCTGGGGCGCGGTTTTGGTTCGCTGGTAAGTGCCGAACTGACAGGTTCGGTCCTTGACCTTGCCGGATCAATTACTTAGGCTCTATCTTTGCTTATATAGAGTTATGTTTTTGAGCGCTGATGGGGACGGTTCGCATGGGGGGAAAGACACTTACGCGCGCCGATCTTGCTGAAGCCGTTTATCGCAAGGTTGGCTTGTCGCGCACTGAATCGGCCGAGCTCGTCGAAGCGGTTCTGGACGAGATTTGCGAAGCTATCGTTCGCGGTGAGACGGTGAAATTGTCGTCGTTCGCGACGTTCCATGTCCGCTCCAAGAACGAGCGCATCGGGCGCAATCCGAAAACCGGCGAGGAAGTGCCGATCCTGCCGCGCCGCGTGATGACCTTCAAATCATCGAATGTGCTGAAGAACCGCATCCTGCGCGCCCACCAGAACAGCAAGGCCAAGGGCAGCAAATAGCGCCTGCGCTTCAAAAGCCCGGTTGAAAACGGTTGCCCCCTTTGACGCCGGGCTTGAATATTGTTTTATAAACCGCTGAAATAAGGCCCGATTCGGCAGAACAAGCCGGATCGGAATGACTCTTTGTTGAGCGTGATCTTGGCCGAAAACCGATTCCCACTTTTCGGGATCATGCTCCAGCGTGAGGATTTCGCCCATGGACAAGAGCCCCGATGCTTTCCGCACCATCAGTGAGGTCGCAGAAGATCTCGACCTGCCGCAGCATGTGCTGCGTTTCTGGGAAACGCGTTTCAACCAGATCAAACCGATGAAGCGCGGCGGCGGCCGCCGCTACTACCGGCCGCAGGATGTCGAACTGATCAAGGGCATCCGCCACATGCTCTACGACCAGGGCTATACGATCAAGGGCGTGCAGAAGCTGCTGCGCGAGAACGGCAACCATTTCCTGGTCGCCATCGGCAGTGGCGACATGGCGGCCGTCGAGGCGATCTCGCAACGTCGACAGGCCGATGCGGTGCCGCTGACGCTGGCGGCCCAGCCGCGCGGCGCCGATGACGAGATGCTGGTCGGCGAGCCCAAGGTGAAACCCAGCCGGCGCTTTTTCGGCCTGGGCAAGACCGACGACGAAGGCCCGGTGCAGCCAGGCACGTCGAAACTCTCGCGCGACAATCGCGCCTTGCTGCAGGAAGCGCTGTTCGACCTGCTGGAATGCAAGCGCCTGCTCGATCAGGTGCGCTAGCGGATGATCCCAAAAATCGTAATCGATTTTCGGAAAGGATCATACGCAAAATTAAAGTGCTACAGCGTCCTTTGCGCGTCCAATAGGACGCGCGGCGCTGTAGTCCATGTCGCCCAAAGGCATACCCTCAGGCCTGACACGAGGGCGCGCAGCGGTCTGGGATAACGACATGGATAAAAGAACTTAAAGCGGCTCGCATGAACCCCTTCAGACACGACGCGCTTTAAGGGCCGACCGATTGCCGTCAGAAACCGGAACTGCTTCCGAAATCATGCGTTCCTTTTCGCAAAGGAAGGAAGCATATCATGGTATCATTTTCGACCCTCTCCGACATTGACCTTGAAAAGCAGGTCGCAGCCCTCTCCAGGGAACTGGCGGCGCTGAGAAAAGCCGTGTCCAGGCGCGGCAGCGCCTATTACGAGGACGGGCGTGACACCGCGTCGGACTATTACTCGGACCTTGCCGAGCGCATCAGTGAGGCTCTGCCTGCGATCAGGAGGCATAGCAGGGTGATAGAAAAGACAGCCCGCGATCACCCGGCGACAGCGGCTGCTGTCGGGCTGGTTGTGGTCGGGCTCGTCGCAAGCCTGTTCCTCAGCCGCCAGCAGAAAACGTCGCGAACGAGATCGAGATCGGCACGTTGAGACAAGAAAATGGCGGCGCTGACGGCCGCCATTTTCGTTGATAACAAGTTGATCAACGCGCGAGCTTGAGCTTGTTCTTCGGACTGACCTGCGCGGTCTGGCTGCATTTACCGTAGACGGTGCCGTTGGAGTCCCGCGACCTTACAAACCGCGCCGCCGCCGCTCGGATGCGTGCCGTTGGCGAAGGCCGAGCTGAAATGGAGCCGAAGGCCGAGACAACAATGGCGGCGGCGAGCGAAAGGCGCTTGAAGTTCGAGATATCAGTCATTTGAGCATCCTTCTCTGCATCGAGGATCGCCGTCAGGGCGTCCTTCGGGTTGGGGATCGCCTTATGGCGTCCCATACCGTCTTGGTGCGGCCCGGAGAGGAAAGGTTCACGTGTCGGTCAAAAAAATTCGCAGCCCTGATGCGTTCTGCGTTGCATCAGGCTTCCGCCGTCCTTTCAAAACGGCTGCCGTGCCAGCGACAGCCGGTTAAACAAGGGAGGTCGAACAAATTTCGGCGATCGCCCAGTCAAAGAACTCGATCGGAATGGCGGTCCCGTGCCGGTGCCGCCGAGGCCTGTGCCGGGGTTGCGCCGATCGGTATCACGATGCTGTGACGGCACCTTTGGCGCTTGGCAAATCACTACCGAGAGGGCATTCTCTGCGCCGTCTCAGGCAACATCTTGATTTGATCAAACTCTTTAAATCCACGGAGTTGCCAAATGCCCCAAATAGCAACAAGCGAAGCTTTTTCCGAACTGTCGGCGACCGAAGCTGCGCCCGACCACAGCGCCCTCAAGGCCATCCGAGAAACCAGGGGATACAGCATGGAAGAGCTGTCTCTGACGTGCGGCCTGGCGATCGATGAAATCGCGGACATCGAGAACGGCAAGAATGCCGATCCGTCGAAGCTTCGGCGAATAGCCTCCGCGCTCCGGCTTCCGGAAGACGCGCTGATCAATACAGCCGTGCTGACACAATCCGTGGAAAATCGACGGCCCGTCTCATAACAGCGACGCCAGAGGATCAAGCCTGACAAACGAGTGTGATTCTGGATTTGAAGTTCCTGAATGGCTGACGACGTCCAACGGAGCAGGAACTTCAAATCCACAATGCCGGGCATCGGCACGACGGCCGCCGAATTCGGTTGACCCGAACCGGGTTATCACGATACATCGCGACCGGTCCGGAGTGTAGCGCAGCCCGGTAGCGCACTTGACTGGGGGTCAAGGGGTCGTCGGTTCGAATCCGGCCACTCCGACCATTTAATCAAGGGTCCATTCTGGACACATAGGTTACGGTTTATACCGGAGACATGGGTAACACTTTTGGCCCGAAAGGGTTTTGGAGTGGTTCGAGCCTGCATGTCTCATCGTCGAAATATCCCAGATCATAGTCCACGAAGCTGACCAGCCAGATATGGTCCTCGACCTGTTTGATGCCGACGGTCTGGCCGGCGAAGACCTGGCTGAGGTTGATTTTTTCCGATTATAGCAGATGCGCCCGCAGGTGGTGACGGTGACGGCCTTGTCGTGGAACGGATAATCGTGATCAGGCAGGCCAGTGTAGGTGTGCGGAGACGGCGCGTAGTGCTGTGCCGGACAGTCCATGCCGAGCGCTTGGTGCGGCCGCTCATTGAGATCCCTAGTTTTATTGAAGGCGCCTTCTGGCGCCTTTTCCATTTTCGCAACGAAAGACGGTCAAATCGCCCGTTTTCGGAACCCGGAGTCCCGAAAAAGTCCCGAAGTGAAAGCCCGAATGTTCTGCATTCGTGCGCCTCGGCTACTCCGAATCTAGCCTGCGTAACTCTCTAGGAACCCGAAATGCGTATCCTTTCTATTGAGCCTGCCACCCATGCGGGTGACGGGCGATTTCCATGCGTCGCTAGGTTCGACGCGGAGCTGACGCCGACATCCGAGTCTAAGGGCTGCGACTTCTTCGGTCGCCAGACGGTCGATCCCTCACCTACTCACCGTCTTCGGGCGGAAAAAGATGCGCGACCTTCTCACCTCGATTTGAGTGCGGCCCAGGCGTTGCCGATGTTCTCTTGGGCTTCCATGGTTCCTCGCTGAGATGGACTGTCTCAGCGTCAACCGTGAAGGCGAGGCCCTGTTCCATCAAAGTCTAACGACTGGGAAAGCGCACTGTAAAGCATGTGCGGTAACAGTTGATTCAACCGTTGCTGGTATTTTGGAGGAGTGTGGTAGCGGCTCCGACAGTGGCGCGGGAAGGCGAATTGCCGGAGCCGCCAGCGCAGCCAGTTTGGGGGTTTGACCGCGCCGTCCTATTCTGGGACAGCGCGGTCAACGATTCGTTAAAATTCTCCGGAACTAATTAAGAGCATGCTAAATGAATCGCGGTTTTTGCGAGTCAATGCATGCGTTTGAAGTTTGTCCCTCCACTGCTGCCGACCTCGGTTGAGAAGCCTCCCGAGGGTAGCGTGTGGCTTCATGAGGTCAAATTCGACGGCTACCGGTCGCAAATAATCGTTGAAGAAAGCGGCATCGAAGTCACTGGCTGTGGACAGCGCCATCATCGACGGTGAGAGCATCGTGCTCAATGATGCCGGTCTGTCGGATTTCACGGCTTGCGCAAGGCCATCACGCGGCGCCAGCACGATCTCTACTTTGTTGCCTTCGATCTGCTGCACCTCAACGGCCACGACCTGCGCGACCTGGCGCTCCAAGAGCGCCGCGACATCCTTGCCGGCATCTCCCGCCTGACATTCGCATCCAGTTCAGCCAGGCAGCTCCCGCCAATGCGATCTACACCTGATCGACCAGGCCGGCCTTGAGCGAATAGTGTCCAGGCGTGGAGACACTAACTTTCGCAGCGGCCCGTCGACCAGCTGGCTGAAGACGAAATGCTACACTGTCGGGGAATTCGACCTGCGCGGCCACCTTCGAAAGTGAAGGGCTCGAAACGCGGGAACCTTTCATCCGCGAGCCGCTTTGTGTGCATGTCCCAAGCCGTGCAACCACCCATATTGCCAAAGGGCAGCCCAGATCGGGACGTCAACTGTGAAGTCGCCTTGGAAGTCGCATTTGCAGCCTTGGTGACCGCCTCGGAAGCGAAGGGGTGGACGCCGCGCGAAACGGCTGCAGCCTTACTGAAACTCGCAACGGAGCATGCCCAGCGGTTCAGGCTTATGCCGGCTGAGCCGCCAAGGTGGCGAACGCGAAGAGGTATGTTGATTGCGGGCGCCGCGCTCGTGTTTTCGCTGTGTGCAGCCATCGTTTGGTGGATGCTTAGATGATGATCAACGTTTCGCCCCGGATACGGCCGCTGCCGCGGTCGTAGTGATGGCGTTGCTGCCTATACGTTGGATTGCGCGACGCTCGCCTAAGTTCATCCGGCCTGCGCCATGCCGACGGCTATGCTATGTCCATCACCAGCCCTGCAGCGAGTTCCCGCCATATTCGACGGCAATGGAAGACCACCACTCGCTACGCCCACGTGCTGGACGAAGAGGTGGCCGCAGCGATGGAGTTGCTACAAAACGCACGCGAAGTCCCGAAAAAAGTCCAGAACTAGGAAGGGGAAACCGCATAACGCGATGATTTTCAATAGAAATCCGCGTTGCGCCCAATTTCCTCGGGGTCAAGGGGTCGTCGGTTCGAATCCGGCCACTCCGACCATTTCAAAACTTAGACTTGCCCCCAGAAATCCGTCGTGCCGCCGGCGCAGCCAGCGCCACCGGCCGGAACTGCCGCTGATGGCGGTATTCCAGCGCGATGGCGCCCCAGATCAGGCCGAGCAGCAGATAGACGTGGCGCCAGTGATCTATGTCGATGAAGGTGCCCAGCCCGATATTGCCGACGAAGGCGACATAGGCGCACAGAAGATAGGGCTGCCACGGCCTGTCGCGCAGGAGAATGCGGAAACCGGCCGCTATCGTCCAGCAGGTCAGCGTCAGGAACGACACGAAGCCGAGCCAGCCATAATCCATCAGCATCTTCAGCCAGATGTCGTGCGTGTCCTCGCCGAAAATCGTGCCGAAGACGAGCGGGCCGATGCCGAGCGGATGCTCCAGCGCCATCTGGAAACCGATCGTGTAGCGGGCGAAACGGCCGAGGCGGGCGGTATCGTAGCTCTGTTCCAGCTGGGCACGGCTGGAAAACATCTCCGAGACGCCCGGCAGCTGCAGGATGACGAGCATCGCAATGACCAGCAGCGAGACGGCGGCGATGGTCATGACGGCGACACGCAGTCGAAACTTGCCGCTGGCGCTCTGCAGGAACAGGGCGCCGGTAAGCAGGATCGCCGAAACGCCGAACATGCCCCACGCGCCGCGCGAGAAGGAGAAGAAAATGCCGGCCGTGATGATCAGCAGTGGCACCGCTAGCAACGGCATGCGTGAGATAGGGCCTGTCAGCAAGAGATAGAGCAGGTAAATGCCGGGCAGCACCAGGAACGGCCCGAACACGTTCGGATCCTGAAAGGCGCCGGTCGCGCGGTCGTATTTGGTGAAGTTCTCCGCCCCGGGAAAGGCATGGAAATAGCCTGCTATGCCGAGCAGCGAGGTCAGCACCGCCGACATCACATAGGCCAGGAAGATAACCCGGTAGAGGTTTGGCTGGACCGATGTCACCGAGGCAAAGAACACCGCGGTGAAGGCGAGGAACAGCGACACAGAGAGATAGAGCGGGGTGCCGGCAATATCCGACATCTGGGTCATCGAGATCATGCCGCCGATGTTCATGACCACCAGCAGCACCAGCAGCGGCGCCGCCGCGCGCGATATGCGCAGGCCGAACAAGGCCCACACTGCCATCAGCCCGACCATGTAGAGATCGTATGGCGCCGGCTCGGCGATGACGAAGCCGGACAGGAAGGCGCCGAGGAAAACCGCGCTCGACGCAATCAGCGCGATCAGCTTGGCGTTGACTGCAGCCGGCGGCAGCTCATGCGCGACGGCGCTCAATAGGCATTTTCCGTATTGAGCAGCCGGATCGGTGTCAGGAACAGGATTCTCAGATCGAACAGCAGCGACCAGTTCTCGATATAATAGAGGTCGTATTCCGTCCGCATGCGGATCTTCTCGTTGGTGTCCATCTCGCCGCGCCAGCCATTGATCTGGGCCCAACCGGTGACGCCGGGCTTGACCTTGTGGCGTGCGAAATAGCCGTCGACCACCTCATTGTAGAGGAGGTTGTGCGACTGCGCGGCAATGGCATGCGGACGCGGCCCAACCAGCGACAGCGAACCGAAAAGCGAATTGAAGAACTGCGGCAACTCGTCGATCGAAGTCTTGCGGATGAAGCGGCCGACGCGGGTGACGCGCGGGTCGTTCTTGGTCACCGTCTGCTTGGCCGTCGGATCCGCCTTGTCCGTGTACATCGAACGGAACTTATAGACCTCGATGATCTCGTTGTTGAAGCCATGCCGCTTCTGGTGGAACAGCACCGGTCCCTTGCTGTCGAGCTTGATGGCGATCGCGGTCACCAGCATGACTGGCAAGAACACGACGATGCCGACGATCGAGAAGACGATGTCGAAGGCGCGCTTGGCGACCGAATCCCAGTCGTTGATCGGCTTGTCGAAGATATCGAGCATCGGCACCGAGCCGATGTAGGAATAGGCGCGCGGCCGAAATTGCAGCGCGTTCGAATGCGCCGAGAGCCGGATATCGACCGGCAGCACCCACAGCTTCTTCAAAAGCTGCAGGACGCGCGATTCGGCGGTCAGCGGCAGCGACACGATCAGCATGTCGATGCGGGCGATGCGGGCGAACTCGATGAGCTCGGAAACGGTGCCGAGCTTCGGATAGCCGGCGACGACGGGTGGCGAGCGCTTGTCGCCGCGGTCGTCGAAGATGCCGCAGATACGAATGTCGTTGTAGGGCTGCTTTTCGACGGAGCGGATCAGGACTTCCGCCGCCGTGCCGCCGCCGACGATGACGGCGCGGCGCTCCATGCGCCCGTCGCGCGCCCAGCGCCGGATCAGCTTCGACATCAGCAGCCTCAGGCCGAAGATCAGCATGAAGCCGACGACGAACCAGGTGCCGAAAAACAGGCGCGAATAGTCTTCCGACATCTTCATGGCGAATGCCGTCAGCGCCATCAAGGCGAAGGTGCCGGCCCAGACCAGCAGGAGACGGCCGAAATTGGCGAGCGGCCGCATCAACGAGACGACCTGGTAGCAATCGGTGACGTCGAGCAGCACCACTGCGAGGAACGAGGCGGCGGCAATCGTCAGCGGGTATTGCCAGGCGAGATGGCTGAAGAAGCCGACATAGTAGAAATAGACGCAGAGGCCCGACAGGAACAGCAGCGCGAATTCGACCATGCGCAAGACGCCGCTGACCATGATCGGCGACATGGTATCGCGCCGGTATTGCGACGCGACCTGACGGGCGACGTCGTTCATCCCGCCAAGGTTATCGCCGCTGGCCGGGCCGTCGAATTTACGCACCGCGTCTATCGAAAAGCGGCGTGCGGGATCGATCTCGTTCATGGGTGCATCCGCAAAGCTTCCCTCAGGTGAATAGCAAAAGAGAGCTAAGAAACCCTTGAAACAACAGGTGGCTTTAGAGAAGCTTTGGGGTTAGCGCCCTTTTGGGGTTACCGCTTGAGCGCGGCGAAATAGGCCGTCTCGATCGCGGCGGCCATCACGTCGGCGCCGAATCGCGTCTTGAGGTCGGCGCTGTCGGGCATCAGGCTGCCGTAGGCATTGAGGTCGGCCAGCGCCGCGCTCATCTTGTTGCCGAGTTCGCGCGGGTCAGGCCGGATCAGGGCAGGGGAGCCGGCGCCAATGATTTCCGGGATGCCGCCGACGGCGGTGGCGATCATCGATTTGCCGGCGGCGAGCGTTTCCAGAACGATGTAAGGCATGGCTTCCGCACGCGAGGGAACGATAACCAGTTCGGCCAGCGCGAAGGCTTTGCGCGCCGGCATCGGCGGCAGGAAGCGCGTATGGCCTTCGAGACCGAGGCGCTTCACTTGCGCATGGTAGCGCGGCAGGTCGTCGCCGTCGCCGACCATCACCGCTTTCACCGGGCGGCCGAGCCGCGTTCCGGCAAGGACGAGCGCATCGATGAAGATGTCCGGTCCCTTGAGGTCGCGCATCATGCCGATATAGAGGACATCGGCCGCATTCTGCTCGGTTCGCACCGGCTCGAACTCGGCGGCGCTCAAGCCGTTGTAGACAAGGTTGTTCGGGATGGGCGGTTCGCCGACCTTCCTGTGATATGTCTGCCTTTCATAATCGGAGACAAACAGAAGATAGTCGGTGAAGCGCGCCATGAATCGTTCGAGCGCGAAAAACAGCTTCCCCGTGGCGGTAGTCTCGTCATAGTGAAGAGAGCCGCCGTGAGGCGAATAAAGGCGGGCTACGCGAGACCTTGATACCCGCAACAATGAGCCGAACAGGCGGGCATAGGCGCCACCCTTGGCGCCGTGCCCATGGAGCACGTCCGGCCGCAATCCCTTGATAAGCCCGAAGGTGCGCCAGGCCGAGGCGAGATCGCCCGGTCCGACATGCCGCTGCATTGGCGTCCGATGGATGCCCAGCGCCATTTTGCCCTTCATTTGTTCGAACAAATGTTCCTCAAAATCGCCACCCGTCGTCGAATCGCAGACGATGCCGACGGCATGCCCGGCGGCGACCTGCGCCTCGGTCAGGTCGCGCACGTGACGAAAAATCCCTCCGACAGGTGAGCGAAAGCAGTGGACGATCCTGAGTGTGTCCGCCACGTGGTCTAGAACAGGCGTTCGCGAACGTAGACCGTGTCGCCGGGCAGGAGTGGGTCGGAGGTGGCCACGCGACCGGTTATGACCTTGCCATTGATGTCGCGGGTGATGTCGACGCTTTCCTGGTTGGCGCGCGGGCTGAAACCGCCGGCGATGGCAATCGCCTTTTGCACGGTCAGGCCGGGAACATAGGAGTACTGGCCTGCGGCGCCGACTTCGCCCATGATGAAGATCGGCCGGTAGCGGTCTATCTCGACCGAAACGTCCGGATCGCGCAGGTAGCCCTGGCGCAATTTGTCGGCGATCTCGCCTTCGAGTTGCTGTGCGGTGTGGCCACGCGCCGGTACGGCGCCGACGAGCGGGATGGACAGGTAACCGGATTGGTCGACGCTGTAGACGTTGGTCAATCCTTCCTGCTCGAACACGGTGACGCGGACCCGGTCGCCGGCACCAAGGCGATAAGGCTGGTCGAGCATTTTATGGAAGGCGGCCGGCGCCGGCCGGTAGCTGGAGCAGCCGGCAAGCAACGACACGGCGAGCAGCGCGCGGAAGAGGGAAGCAGTGCTTTTCATGGCCGGACACGTACCTTCGATTGGCCGCTGTTACACCGCGGCAAACTCTGGGGATCGAGGCCCGTTATCATCCCGTTAGGGTTAATGGCCGGTAAAGGCGGCGGCAACCGACAAAACACGGCCGGTTTAATGCTTTTGTTGCCGCTTGCGAGTCAAACCTAACAGGTATTTACCGCGATATTAACGGCTGAGTTACCATAGTTGTTTACGGTGCATTCTGACCAATGCATGTCGCCCAAAAGTGCGCAGCGGTTTTGGGACAACAACATGCATGAAAACAAGAGCTTAAAGCGCGTCGTATGATCTGTTCAAACGCGACCTGCTTTAAGTACCGGAGCAGGATGCATGTCCGTTAAATCGGTGGCCGCAGATGTCGACGTCGATCTCAGGCAGCTCTTCGCAAGCCTTGCGAGGAATTGGCTGCGCATTCTTGTGGTGGCGCTGGTCATAACCGGCCTGGCGTTCGCGCTCACCTGGCTCGCCACGCCGCATTACAGGGCCGAAACACGGCTTTTGATCGAGACGCGCGAATCGGTTTACACGCGCCCCGACGGCACCAATGACAACGACAAGCCGATTCTCGACGAGGAAGGCGTGACCAGCCAGGTCGAGGTTGTGTCTTCGACCGACATCCTCAAGCAGGTGGCGCAGAAGCTCAATCTGTCGCGGCTTCCCGAATTCGACGAGACGGCGGACATGTCGATGTTGAGCCGTCTGCTCGTCATCGCCGGCCTGAAAAGCGACCCCAACGAGATTCCGCCTGAAGAACGCGTGCTGACGAAGATGCGCGAGAAACTCAACGTCTATCGCGTTGAAAAATCACGGGTAATCGTCATCGAATTCTCCTCGGAAAATCCCAGGCTCGCCGCCGAAATTCCGAACGCCATCGCCGACGCCTACATCTCCGTCCAGGGCAATGCCAACATCGAATCGAATTCCGCCGCAACCGACTGGCTGGCGCCTGAGATCGCCGACCTGTCGAAGCGGGTTAAGGACGCCGAGGCCAAGGTAGCAAGCTACCGCGCCCAGTCCGATCTTTTGATGGGCGGCAACAATTCGGTGCTCGCCACCCAACAGCTTTCCGAACTGTCCAGCGAACTGTCGCGGGTGCGGGCCAATCGCGCATCGGCAGAAGCGACGGCCGACAGCGTGCGCAGGGCGCTGCAGAATGGCGGCTCGCTGGATGCGGTACCAGAAGTGCTGTCTTCCGAACTCATCCAGCGGCTGCGCGAGCGGCAGGTCGAGCTCAAGACCAACATCGCCGACCTTTCCACCTCCTTGCTCGACAATCATCCGCGCATCCGGGCGCTGAGATCGCAGCTTGCCGATCTCGACCGCCAGATCCGCAACGAGGCGGAAAAGATCATGAAAGGGCTGATGACGCAGGCGCAGACCGCCCAGGCCCGCGAAAACCAGCTCGTCGCCGACGTCAATACGCTGAAGGCTGCATCGGCGCGCGCCGGCGACCAGCAGGTCGAATTGGATGCGCTGCAGCGCGAAGCGACCGCCCAGCGGCAGCTGCTCGAATCCTACCTGACCCGTTACCGTGAGGCGTCTTCGCGCAAGGACAGCAATTATCTGCCGGTCGACGCCCGTGTCTTTTCCCGCGCGGTGGCGCCGTCCGAGCCCTATTTCCCAAAAATCCTGCCGATCACCGGTGCTGCCTTCGTCGGTTCGTTGCTGGTCATGGCGATCGTGACCCTTCTGCAAGAGCTGTTTTCGGGTCGCGCCATGAGGCCGGCCGCCGGCGCCCGTTTCGAACGGATCGAACAGGTTGCGATGCCTGTTGCCCACGAACCCTCCAATCACGAACCGGCCGATATCGAGGACGTCGAGGATCGGGCCGCGGAAGCGCAGGCAGAGCCGGAAGCGGCTGCCGCGGCGCAAGCAACTGCCGCAGCAACTGGCGAGGACGTGGAGCGGGCGCGCCCCACCCTTGGCGAGGTCGAAATCGACAAGGCGGTGGAAAAACTGATCACAACCGGGGCGGCGCGAGCCATATTCGTGTCGCCGGAAGGCGACGAAGCGGCCGCCTCGTCGGTGCTAGTGGCGCGTGAGGTCTCCGACGCCGGTCTGCGTGTGCTCCTGCTCGATCTCACCGCCTCGGGCGCCGCCTCACGGCCGATGCTGGACAGCGGGCTGTTCCCGGGCATTACCAATCTGCTCGCCTCCGAAGCGCAGTTCAGCGACGTGATCCACCCCGATCTCTATTCGGACTGCCACGTCATTCCCGTCGGCACTGCCGATCCGGTCCGCGCCATGCGCTCCGCCGACCGGCTGCCGATCATCATGCAGTCCCTGACCACCGCCTACGATCTGGTCGTGGTCGAATGC
>NZ_RZSW01001210.1:0-408 GCF_003997375.1 Mesorhizobium sp. M5C.F.Ca.IN.020.29.1.1
GTCCAAGGTTGTTGCTGATGGACGAGCCGCTGGCTTCGCTCGACGACGCCCGCAAGGCAGAAATCCTGCCTTACATCGAGCGGCTGCGCGACGAGACGAAAATCCCGATCGTCTATGTCAGCCATTCGATCCCGGAAGTGGCGCGGCTGGCAAGCGACGTCGTTGTGCTGGCGCAAGGCAAAGTCGCCGCTTGCGGCCCGACCGGAGCGATCATGCAGCGGCTCGACCTCTTGCCGGCAGAAGAGCGCGGCGAGGGCGGCGCGATGCTGGATACTGCGGTGCTGCGCCACGACGAAGTCTTTGGCATGACCGTGCTTGGCTCGGCGGCGGGCGACATCCGCGTGCCGCTTCTGGCAGTGCCGGTCGGTGCGCCGGTGCGCATCCGCATCCGTGCCCGCGATGTGATGA
>NZ_RZSW01001211.1:0-408 GCF_003997375.1 Mesorhizobium sp. M5C.F.Ca.IN.020.29.1.1
GCCAGGCGGTGCGCCGCGGGCTCGAACGCGCGCTGATGGTCGTCGACATGCCGTTCGGCTCCTACGAGGAAGGCGCGGAGCAGGCTTTTCGGAATGCCGCGCGCGTCATGGCCGAGTCCGGCTCAGCGGCCGTCAAGCTCGAGGGTGGCGAGGCGATGGCTGAGACGATCCGCTTCCTCACCGGCCGCGGCGTGCCCGTGATGGCCCACGTTGGGCTTACCCCGCAGGCGGTCAACGCGTTCGGCGGGTATCGCGTGCAGGGCAGGGGCGGGGACGGTGAGCGCATCAGGCGCGATGCCCATGCTGTGGCCCAGGCGGGCGCTTTCGCCGTCGTGCTCGAAAAAGTCCCCGAGCCGCTCGCCCGCCGGATCACCGAGGAAATAGCCGTCCCGACGATCGGCATTGGGG
>NZ_RZSW01001212.1:0-404 GCF_003997375.1 Mesorhizobium sp. M5C.F.Ca.IN.020.29.1.1
GGATGTACCATGCATAATCCCGGGAGAGTAGGGACACCGGATCGGCTTCCGCCTCTCACAATTGACAGCATCCAAATACACCGACCAATGCTGTCACTCAGGGAAATTGAGGTAAATCAACCTGTCTCCAAGTGATACAGGCCAATATTCGCCCGTCCTCTTTGTGGAGCTTTTCCAATGAGACGAATTGGCGGTTTCCTGCTGGCCATGTTCATCGCTACGGCCGGTGTGGTTTTCTTGCTTTACAAAAATGAGCTTGGCCGCATGCGCGACGCCGTCAGCCGAGGCGGTGTGGTCGCCAACCTCGACATGGGCCCCGTCGAATATGCCGACAGTGGTGCGGGTATTCCGCTCTTATCGATCCATGGTGCCGGTGGCGGCTTTGACCAAGGCCTTGCCAATGC
>NZ_RZSW01001213.1:0-403 GCF_003997375.1 Mesorhizobium sp. M5C.F.Ca.IN.020.29.1.1
CGGCTGCACCTCGCGAACACTGGTTCGGGCGGCAGACATCGCAGTTCCACCGCTAATCCCGACGACTCTCGTCTGCGGGAAGACGACTTGGCCGCAGCCGTGGCCGCCTATCTCAATCGCGAGGCGCTGACGGAAGTATTCGAGCACGTCGTGGTGATCGCCGATCCGCGCACGCTGGGCGAGCTGCGCAAGCACTTCCAGGCTCCGCTGAGAGCAAAGCTGGTGGGCGAGGTAGCCAAGGATCTCGCTAAACATTCCGCCAAGGCCATTGAGGACATGTTGACGACGGCTTGAGTCCCCCCAGATCGACCAAGATCTGCTGATCTCGACGATCGTCGCGAGCCCTTTTACACCGGCGACCTTGGGTGGGATCGGCCGGCACTGAGAGGGCTTAGCAGGGTGG
>NZ_RZSW01001214.1:0-400 GCF_003997375.1 Mesorhizobium sp. M5C.F.Ca.IN.020.29.1.1
TCCATGCCCCCAGTGATCTGGATGTAACCTCCAAGACACTTCAATCGCCGGCGTGAAATGTGCTTGATAGGCGACATTAACAACACCGCAGAAGCCGATAAACTCTGCAACATCTAAACGCTCTAGTGCCCACAGACCATATCCGTGTTTTTTGAAATGCTCACATTGTTCATTTATCCATGCGTGAATCGCGCTCCGATCGGTCAGTTTTGCAATGTATCTTACAACTCTGGGATCGTCATTCATCCGAGCAAACGGTTCGACGTCTTCGTCCTTCCATTGCCGTAGCAGCAGGCGTTTTGTCCGCAGCTCCATCAGTATTTCCTCTTCCCGCTGGAGATATCGATGCGGGCCCCAGTCGAGCAGCTGCAGTCTTTCCGGCCCAGCCGTGAGATGGTGC
>NZ_RZSW01001215.1:0-398 GCF_003997375.1 Mesorhizobium sp. M5C.F.Ca.IN.020.29.1.1
CGGCATCGGTGAGCAGCGGCGAACGTGCCAGCACCAGGCTTGCAACTTCCGGTTGATCTGACGCCAGCGCGCTGATGATCTGCAGCGGCGCGTGATGGCTCATCGACAGCGATTCTGCAATCGCCAGCCGCACTTTCGACGAGGCATCGTCGAGCAGCAGCGTCAGCGCGGCCTCCGCCGCGCAGCGATCCTCGAAAGGCAGATCGGCATTGATGTAGGCGCGAGCCAGAGCGCCTGCCGCAGCGGCGCGCTCCGAAACCTTGGCCGTGTAGATCCATTTCAGGAAATGCGAAACAACCATGCCGTCCGCTACGCCCCTAACCCGAGTCCGTTCCCGCCCCAGGAAGACCGTAGGCAGAAATGGTTTACGAACGGTTCACCATGTTTGTTAACTGGCT
>NZ_RZSW01001216.1:0-395 GCF_003997375.1 Mesorhizobium sp. M5C.F.Ca.IN.020.29.1.1
GAGCTTCAACGTGCCGCCACCCGCATTGCTGTTGGGCAGGGTGACGGTAAGCAACGTATTGGCCGGATCGACAGGGCCGAGATTGGCTTCGAAGAAAGTCTTGGCATAGGCCTTGACGTCGTCGTCGCTTGCGCCGGCGACGATCTTATGAGCGGTAGCGAGACCGGCGCCGTCCAGGGCATTCAACGTGGCGTTCTTCTGGCGGAGCAGTTCCGAGTAGTCGACGCTGAGCGCCAAGCCGCCCATGAGCGGCACCATGGTGATGACCGTCATCAGCGTATAGTTGCCACGCCGGTCCCTACCGAATTTTCGGATCATTGCCGTCAGCCCCCCGCTAGAACCCCTTTGTCGGCGACCAGATGCCACCAATCCTTGAATTTCAGATTGCTAAAATA
>NZ_RZSW01001217.1:0-395 GCF_003997375.1 Mesorhizobium sp. M5C.F.Ca.IN.020.29.1.1
AGCCACGAACTGCGTACGCCGCTGAACGCGATTATTGGCTACAGCGAGATGCTGATCGAAGATGCAAGCGACCAGCACATGGTGGAATTCGTTCCGGAACTGGAGAAGATCGCCGCGGCTGGTCGCCATCTCCTGGCGCTCATCAACGACATCCTCGACTTGTCGAAGATCGAGGCGAACAAGATGGAAATTTTCTTAGAAACGTTCGACGTCGCCGATTTGATGCGCGACGTCGGGGCCACAGTCGCGCCTCTGATGGCGAAAAACCGAAACGGTTTCGTACTGGACCTCGAGGACGACCTCGGGAAAATGCATTCGGACCAGACGAAGTTGCGTCAGAACCTTTTTAACCTGCTCAGCAACGCCGCCAAGTTTACCGAAGGGGGTCGAGTAGC
>NZ_RZSW01001218.1:0-394 GCF_003997375.1 Mesorhizobium sp. M5C.F.Ca.IN.020.29.1.1
CGGCTCCGCTTAGGCACTACAGGGACAATGGAAGATCGCGCAAAAAGGATCAGGAAAGACAGGCCTGGAGACAAGGCCGACACAGTCAAGGTCGACCTGACCGCCGTTGTCGTTGCGCTGAGCGACAATGAGCCCTGTGTGCTGACCATCGGACAGGCGGACACCTTGCCCTCCGGTCCGCTTGCACTCGAGCACCGATCGCTGCAGTCCGGTTTGCGGGCGTGGGTCGAGGAGCAAACCGGGCACCCGCTGGGCTATATCGAGCAGCTCTATACCTTCGCCGACCGTGACCGCGCCGGCACTGAGCTTGAGCAGCGCGTCATCTCCATCAGCTATCTCGCACTCACCCGCAAGGAACACGCAACGACACCGTCCAGGTCCGGCTGGCAACGCT
>NZ_RZSW01001219.1:0-394 GCF_003997375.1 Mesorhizobium sp. M5C.F.Ca.IN.020.29.1.1
GAGACATCCTCGACCTTCTGCACCACTGCTCCGGAGGCATCCTCGACCTTCTGCACCACTGCTCCGGAGGCATCCTCGACCTTCTGCACCACTGCTCCGGAGGCATCCTCGACCTTCTGCATCATGGCGCCGGAGGCATCCTCGACCTTCTGCACCACTGCTCCGGAGGCATCCTCGACCTTCTGCACCACGGCGCCGGAGGCATCCTTGACCTTTTGTACCATGGCTCTGGAAGCCTCCATGGCCCCCCCGTTTCTGACCGCGGCCCCTCCCAGGGCGGCGACCCCGCACAGCCCGAAGACAAGCAGGACGGCCTTTATTCCCCTGCCGGGGGGCGCCTGTGACGGTAAAGGGGCGGGCCCGGAATTGTATTCTGTATCCATGGCCATGGCAT
>NZ_RZSW01000121.1:0-13280 GCF_003997375.1 Mesorhizobium sp. M5C.F.Ca.IN.020.29.1.1
GAAGTAGGCGGAGCCGGTCGGTTGAAGCTGTGCGTTCATGACATGAATCTCGATTTCAAACTTTTGAGCCAATTCTCTGTTTCCGCACGGCTTCTTCCGACAGCCCTGCCCCGGCTGACAGTTACACCAGTTCCCTGCCCTTGGCGTCGATGGCGTTGGCCACCGCCTCCTCGGTCGCCTCATCCGGCAGAAGCATCTCGTTGTGCGCCTTGCCCGACGGGATCATCGGGAAGCAGTTGGCAAGTGTCGCCACCCGGCAGTCGAAGATCACCGGCTTCTTCACCGAAATCATCTCCTTGATCGCGTCGTCCAGCTCGTCCGGCTTCTCGCAGCGGATGCCGTGGCCGCCATAGGCTTCGGCAAGCTTGACGAAATCCGGCATCGCTTCGGTGTAGGAATGCGACAGCCGGTTGCCGTGCAGAAGCTGCTGCCACTGCCGCACCATGCCCATATACTGGTTGTTGAGGATGAAGATCTTGATCGGCGCTTCGTGCTGCACCGCGGCACTCATCTCCTGCATCGTCATCTGCACCGAGGCGTCGCCGGCAATGTCGATGACCAGCGCATCCGGGTGCGCGATCTGGACCCCGAGCGCCGCCGGCAGGCCGTAGCCCATCGTGCCGAGCCCACCGGAGGTCATCCAGCGGTTCGGCTTCTCGAAATGGTAGTGCTGCGCCGCCCACATCTGGTGCTGGCCAACCTCGGTGGTGATGTAGGTGTCCATGTCTTTGGTCAGTGCGTAGAGCCGCTGGACGGCATATTGCGGCATGATCACGTCGTGGTTCATCTTGTAGGCAAGTGAATCCCGCGCCCGCCATTTCGCGATCTGCTCCCACCACGGGTGGAGCGCCTTCTTGTCGGCTTTGGCGGTCGCCCGCCACAGCCGCACCAGATCCTCCAGCACCCGGCCGACATCGCCGATGATGGGCACATCGGTGTGGACGTTCTTGTTGATCGACGATGGATCGATGTCGATATGGATCTTCTTCGAGTTCGGCGAGAACGCGGTGAGCCGACCGGTGATACGGTCGTCGAAGCGCGCACCGATGCAGACCATGACGTCGCAATCATGCATCGCCATATTGGCTTCATAGGTGCCGTGCATGCCGAGCATGCCCATCCAGTTCTTGCCCGACGCCGGATAGGCGCCAAGGCCCATCAGCGTCGAGGTGATCGGGAAGCCGGTCAGATCGACCAGTTCGCGCAGCAAATGGCTGGCTTCCGGGCCGGAATTGATGACACCGCCGCCCGTATAGAGGATCGGCCTTTTCGCGTTGGCCATCAGTTCGACCGCCGCCTTGATCTTTTCCAGGTCGCCCTGGACCTTAGGCTGATAGCTCGTGCGCGGCGCCGTCTGTGGCGGCACGTAGATGCCCTTGGCGAACTGCACGTCCTTCGGAATATCGACGACGACCGGACCGGGACGTCCTGTCGTTGCGACGTGGAAGGCCTCGTGGATGATTGCCGCGAGCTCGTTGACGTCCTTCACCAGCCAATTGTGTTTGGTGCAGGGGCGCGTGATGCCGATCGTGTCGCACTCCTGGAACGCGTCCGAGCCGATCAGCGAGGTCGGTACCTGACCGGTAAGGCAGACCAGCGGGATCGAATCCATCAGCGCATCCTGCAAGGGCGTTACCGCGTTGGTGGCGCCCGGCCCCGATGTCACCAGCATGACGCCGGCCTTGCCGGTCGAGCGCGCATAGCCCTCCGCCGCATGACCCGCGCCTTGCTCGTGACGGACGAGGATGTGCTCGACCTCGTCCTGTTGGAAGATTTCATCATAGATCGGGAGAACCGCGCCGCCCGGATAGCCGAAAACATGCTTGACGCCATTGTCCTTCAGCGCCTGCACCACCATTTCGGCGCCGGTGATTTCGCGCCGCTCGTTCTGTCCACTGCTCATCGGTCTGGTCCCGTACTGTCCGCCATGCGGCGATTGCTGGTCGTTTAGTCGTGTTTCGGGCAATAAAAAAGGCCCCCGAGGGAGCCTGTGTCTTGCGCATGGGAGGTTTTCGCCCGGCGGTTACACCGCCTTGCCCACGCGCTTTCCTACTACGAGAATGAGTGCCGTTTTCATGGTGGCGGACAATAGAATTGGTTTTGCGCCGCTGTCAACGGGGAATGTGACACGATGCCAAAAGGGTTTGAACCCGTTGGTCATATCGGACGGCCGGTTGACGATCATCGCATTGAGCCAGTTGGTTCCGCCACAAGGCACCGTTCCGGTACGATCGCCGGCAGGACCAGAGTTCACGATCGTCCCGATAAGCCATTGAAACCACGCCAAACTATTTGACGACGTGACGCGGCGCACAGTTTGCCGCGATACTCCGGTCAACCGGCATAGCCACGATGACGACCAGGACTTCACGGGAGGAAATCTGATGCTCGACAAGGCCCCAGGCAAGAAACTGTCCGACCTGCTCGACCGATTCGGCGCAGCGCTTGCCGCCGGCGACATCGACAAGGCGGTCGGGTGCTTTCAGGAAGACTGCTACTGGCGCGACCTGGTGACCTTCACCTGGAACATCAAGACCATGGAAGGTCGCGACCAGGTGCACGATATGCTGAGGAGTCAGTTGGCGAAGACGAAACCTTCGAACTGGGCGCTTGCGAAAGGCGAAGAGGCCACAGAGAGCGACGGGCTGCTCGAAGGTTGGATCAGCTTCGAAACGGAGGTTGCGCGCGGCTTCGGCCTATCAGGTTGAAGAACGGCAAGATCTGGACGCTCCTCACCACCATGGTCGAGCTGAAGGGTCATGAGGAACCCGCCGGCTTCGCGCGCCCGTTGGGCGCCAAGCATGGTCACGGAAAAAAACCGGCCGACCTGGAAAGAGGAGCGTGAGAAAGAAGCCGCCGAACTTGGCTTTGTCAGTCAGCCCTACACGCTGATCATCGGCGGCGGCCAGGGCGGCATCGCGCTCGGTGCCCGGCTGAGGCAGCTCGGCGTGCCGACCATCATCGTCGAGAAGAACGAGCGTGCCGGCGATTCATGGCGCAGGCGCTACAAGTCGCTCTGCCTGCACGACCCGGTCTGGTACGATCATCTGCCCTATATCGACTTCCCCAGGAACTGGCCGGTCTTCTCGCCCAAGGACAAGATCGGCGACTGGCTGGAAATGTACACCAAGGTCATGGAGCTGAACTACTGGTCCTCCACGGAGGCCAAGAGCGCCGCCTATGACGACGAGAAAAAGGAGTGGACGGTCGTCGTCCATCGCGGTGGCAAGGACATAACGCTGAAGCCGAAGCAGCTGGTGCTGGCCACCGGCATGTCGGGCCGGCCTAACATCCCGAAGTTCAAGGGCATGGAGAATTTCAAGGGTGATCAGCACCATTCTGCGAAACATCCCGGTCCGGACAGCTACGTTGGCAAGAAGGTCGTCGTCATCGGTTCGAACAATTCCGCGCACGATATCTGCGCCGCACTCTGGGAAGCCGGCGTCGACGTCACCATGGTGCAGCGCTCGACCACGCATATCGTCAAATCCGACACGCTGATGGATGTCGGGCTCGGCGCGCTCTATTCGGAGCAGGCCGTGCAAAACGGCATGACCACGGCCAAGGCCGACCTCATCTTCGCCTCCCTGCCCTACAAGATCCTGCACGAGTTCCAGATCCCGCTCTACGAAAAGATGAAGAAGCGCGATGCCGCCTTCTATGAGGGCCTGGAAAGGGCCGGCTTCATGCTCGACTGGGGCGACGACGGTTCGGGCCTATTCATGAAATATCTCAGGCGCGGTTCCGGCTACTACATCGACATCGGCGCCTCCCAGCTGATCATCGACGGCGCCGTCAAGCTGAAAAGCGGCGTCGACGTGACCGAGATCAAGGAACATTCGGTCCTGCTCAGCGACGGCACCGAGCTGTCGGCCGATGTCGTCGTCTACGCCACCGGCTACGCTTCGATGAACGGCTGGGCGGCGGAGCTGATCTCGAAAGAAGTCGCCGACAAAGTCGGGAAGTGCTGGGGTCTCGGCTCGAACACCACCAAGGACCCTGGCCCCTGGGAGGGCGAACAGCGCAACATGTGGAAGCCGACACAACAGGAAGCGCTCTGGTTCCACGGCGGCAATCTGCACCAGTCACGCCACTATTCGCAGTTCCTGTCGCTGCAGTTGAAAGCACGGCTCGAGGGCATCGCAACGCCTGTCTACGGGCTGCAGGAGGTCCACCACACGGGATAGAATTCGGGGGCTGTTACCGGGACTGGCCGATGCGCTTCCAGTAGATAAGCGTACCGGTCAGTCCGCCATGCGGCTTCAATGCATAGTCCGGTATCTCACCGGCAAGCGTGAAGCCCAACCTCTCATAGAGACCGGAAGCGCCCTCCTCTGTCGCCGTATCCAGGACCAGCAGCGTGCGGCCTTTTTCGACTGCAAGGCTTTCGGCCGCCGACATCAGGCGAGTAGCCACGCCATTGCCGCGATGGTCGACGCGGGTCATCAGCTTGGCGATCTCGGCCCGGTGCGGCTGGTTGGGGGGACAGTCGAGCAGCAAGGTAACGGTGCCGACCAGAGCCTCGCCGTCCCAGGCGCCGAGCACAGCTCTTTCGCCTCTTGCAGCCGCAATAAGCGACTTCCTCCAGAAGGCGCCTGCGGCGTCCGGCGCCAGCGGATGCATGAAACTGACCGATCCACCGGCCGCTACCGTCTCGATCAGCATATCGACCAGCATTGCATGCGTTTGCGCAGTTTGTGTCAGCGCCTTGATTTCGATGGAACTCATGCGTGCAAGATCCCTGGAGTGAGATCGGGCCATAAGATGCGGCCCTGTCATCAGCCTCTGGCCAGCGCGACCAGATACTCGGCGGCGTCCGGTCCCGGAGCGTGGAAGCTGCAATCCGACGGCGCGCCAAGTGCCAGGCAGTCACCCGGTTCGAGACTGTGGACGACGTCGCCCTCGGTGAATTCCAGCCGTCCGGACATCAGCCATATCTGTTGTCTGATGAAGGCATAGGACGCTGCCGGAAAGCTCACCTTGGCTCCCGCCGGCAATTGAACCCGGATCAGCTCGAGCGGCATATCCGAGACCGGCGAAAGATGCCGCCTGACATAGCCGGTTGCGGGATCGCGCCAAAGCGGTTGATCGCTTTCGCGAAGCAGCCCGCCGCCTTGCAGCTCGGCCCGCGCGATGAGAGTGGAAAGCGTCATGCCGAAGGCCGCGGCGACCCGCACGAGAAGTGCTGCGGTCGGGCTCGTCTTGCCGCGCTCTATCGTGCTGAGCATAGCTTTCGACACGTCGGAGCGGTCTGCGAGCTCCGCCAGCGACCAGGCCCTCAAGGCTCTTTCGGAGCGTATTCGCCTGCCGATGGTCGAGGATATGTCGTTCGCTATATCAGTCATTCATCCGGTATAACGAAATTTTAGCTTAGAGCAAGGCGCCGATCAAAATTCAATTTTCACGAATGGCTTAATTGCTCTTACACCATCCGACCTCACCCCACCTTAACCCCGTCGATGTAAGGTCGATCGCCTGGGGAAATGGGAAACAGCCTGTCCATGTTCGTCGACCGCGAAGCCTCCGTCGGAGAGCCGACATTGCAGGAGCGCCGCAAGGCGGAGCAGAACGACAAGCGCATTCTGGGCAATGTCGTCCAGTGCGACGGCGCGCGCGCCACCATCAGCGCCTATGCCGCCGATGTCGAAGGCACGGCCACCGGCCATTGGAGCGTCGGCAAGATGATCTCCATCAACCTTGGCGCCACGCGAACCGTCGGCCTGGTCTACGAGATCGGCAAGTCGGATCGCGCCTGGAGCAATGCGGGCCAGAACCCAATCGAGGTCAAAATCGAGCTCATCGGCGAGGTGCGCGACGGCGCCGAGCCCGGCACCAAACCGATTTTCGACCGCGGTATCACCACCTATCCGCATATCGGCGCCATCGCCCACCGCATCCGCAGCCGCGACTTGCAGGCGGTCTATGATCTCGCCGGACGTCATTCGATTACCATCGGAACGCTGTCACAGGATGAGGCGATCGACGCCAACATCGCCATTGACGACACGCTGGCGCGCCATTTCGCCATTGTGGGCACCACCGGCGTCGGCAAATCCACCGCCGTCTCGCTGCTTTTGCGCAAATCGATCGCCGCTCGACCCGACCTGCGCGTTCTCATCCTCGATCCGCACAACGAGTTCGCCGCGTCCTTGCCCGAGCACTGCGTCAGGGTCGATTCGACGACGCTGGACCTGCCCTTCTGGATGTTCAAGCTCGAGGAATTTGCCGAAGTGCTGTTTCGCGGGCGCGAGACCGTGCCGGAAGAGGTCGATGCTTTGCGCGATCTCATCCCCGCAGCCAAGAACCTGTATCGCAACCCGAATTCCGGCACCTATCTCAGGCGTGGCACTGATACACTGACCGCGGACACCCCGGTGCCCTATCGCGTTGTCGATCTTATCAAGCAGATCGACGAACGCATGGGACTGCTGGAAAGCAAGAACGACCGCCCCACCCTCAAATCGCTGAAGACGCGCATCGAATCGGCAGCCTCGGATCCGCGCTACCGCTTCATGTTCAATTCGCGGCTGATCGAAGATACCATCCACGAGACGATCGGCAATATTTTCCGCGTGCCGCATCACGGGCGCCCGGTGACCTGCTTCGAGATGGCCGGCATGCCGTCGGAAGTGGTCAATTCCGTCTGTTCGGTGCTGGCGCGCCTGGCCTTCGACCTTGCACTGTGGAGCGTAGGCCGGCTGCGGCTGCTTTTGCTGTGCGAGGAAGCACACCGCTATATGCCGGCCGATCCGCGCCTTGGTTTTGCGCCGACCCGACACGCGCTGTCGCGCATCGCCAAGGAAGGCCGCAAATATGGCTGCTATCTCGGCATCGTCACCCAGCGCCCGGGCGAGCTCGATCCCACCATCCTGTCGCAATGCTCGACCTTTTTCGCTATGCGGCTTGCTAATGAGCAGGACCAGGCGATCATCCGCTCGGCGATCGCCGATTCCTCGGCCTCGACGCTGGCATTCCTGTCTTCGATGGGCCAGCGCGAAGCCATCGCCTTCGGTGAGGGCGTGGCAACGACCATGCGGCTGAAGTTCGAGAAAATGTCCGATGACCTGATTCCAGGCACGGCCAAGCGCGAGGAAGCCTTGCCGTCCGAAACCGGCAATGATGTCGACCTGGTGGCGATCGTCGAAAGGCTGCGCAACGTACCGAAATCGCAGCAGGCGATGGCCTTCGCCGAAGTCGTGGATTCCGCCCGACAGGCCGGTGACCCCAACTACCGAAAGCCACTCGTCCCGCGCGTCCAACCCGACGACGATTTCGACATGCGTTATGGCTTGAAACCCGCAACCTTCGGCCTGCGCCCGCAGAACGATTGAGCCGGCGACGATGAAAGTCTCCATGGATCCAGCGCCCTGCGCGCTTGAGATACCGGGCAAGCTTTCCCTTCTTGGGTAAATCCCGTCAGGAATTCGTCAGGCTGAGCCGGATGGTGTCGTTTTCGAGAACCGGAGCGGAGTGGACATTCAGTCCACGAGCACGCGCATGACCCCAAAATCGTGATCGATTTTCGGAAAGGATCATGCGCAAAATGAAGATGCTACAGCATCCTTTGCGAGTCCAACGACGCGCGGCGCTGTAGTAGCGCAGAAAACGGCATCAGGCGGCCAGCATCACGAATTTAGTGACGGGATTTTAGGCGCAGACGCGGTTTCGGCCTTGCCTCTTGGCCTCATACAGCTGGCGGTCGGCGCGGCGATAGAACTCTTCGGCGGTTTCCTTACGGTCCCAGACGGCAAGGCCGACGCTCGTGGTGATCTTTAGGCGGACATTGCCTGACAGTATCGACATGTTGGCAATCGCCTTGCGGATGCGCTCGGCGAATTTGGACAGAAGTTCGGCGTCCATGTTGGGCGTGACCACTGCGAACTCCTCGCCACCCAGACGCGCCACCACATCGTGATAGCGTGTCATGTCCTTGAGACAGTTGGCGACCGCCCGCAACACCTCGTCACCAACATCATGGCCGTGGGTGTCGTTGACCTGCTTGAAATGATCGAGATCAAGGATCATCAGCCCGACCGGCTTCTCAATGCGGCGGAATTCCTCGAGATATTCCTTCAGTGCGTCATCGAAATAGCGCCGGTTCTGCATACCGGTCAGGCTGTCGGTCAGCGCCGCATGTTCCAGCGTTTCCGAACGAGCACTGAGCGAAACCGTCATGGCGCGCAGCTTGCCTTCTTCTGTCGCCTGCTTGCGGATCAGCGGATAGATGAAGAAAACGCCGAAGAACAGGGCAGTCGCCAAAAGAACGCCGGTCCCAAACAGCAGCTTGTTGAGATAGATGATCTTGTCGACCCTTGCGGGTGTATGAACGTCTTCGGCGAAGGCCTGCAGAAGCCCATAGGCATGAAGCGTCACTAGGCCGGCGGCCAGGATCACGAATATAAACACAAAAAAGGCTGATTCCGCCTTGTGAAAACGCATCTGCTCCCCGTTGGAAAATTCCCAAAGGCGTTATGGCATGGACGGGCTTACGGAGGGTTAATTAGGACAACTTCGACGGGAAGTCTCCCCTCAAAATCAACTTTTCAGGTTGCACTGGAAAGGGGATCCGAGATCGTGGATTCCACACGATCACCAGGGCGCAATTTCATCCATTCCGGACCCAACTGATGCCTGAACCAGGTCGCCTGGCGCTTGGCATATTGCCGCGTCGCGATCTTCGCGCGCTCGATCGCTTCGGGGAAACTCAACTCGCCGGCCATTGCGGCCTGGAGTTCGCGAACGCCGATCGCTTTCATCGCCGGCAAGTCGGGATCGAGGCCAAGGTCGGTCAGCCGCCTGACCTCGTCGAGAGCGCCCTTCTCCAGCATGCGGTCGAACCGCGCCTCGATCCGCTCCACCAGCTCCGCTCGGTCCGGTTCGATCACAAAGAAACGCGTGCTGGCCCTGTCGATCAGTGGACGGCCGCGCGCCGCCTGCCATTCCAGGATGGAACGGCCCGATGCGTCGAGCACCTCCAGCGCCCGCACGATGCGCTGGCCGTCGGTCGGCTTCAGCATCATGCCGGTTGCGGAATCCTCGCGCAGCAGGATGCGGTGCAGCTTGGCTGCGCCCTGCTCCTGGAGTTCGTAGCGCCAGCGATCACGGATCGACTGCGGAATGTCGGGCATTTCCGAAATGCCTTCCGCAAGCGCCCGAAAATAAAGCCCCGTCCCACCGACGAAAATCACCGGCCGTTCGAAGAACGTGCCGACCCGCCGTTCCAAGAACGCACCGTTGTCGATGAGCTTCATCACATCGCGCAGCCAGGCGCCGGTGGAATATGCGGTGGAGGGATGGACATGTCCGTAGAGGAAATGCGGGACGCGAGCGAGTTCGGCAGCAGTCGGCCGCGCCGTCAGCACGTCGAGCACCGAATAGCCTTGCATGGAATCGGTGTTGACGACGACGCCGCCATTGCGCTCGGCGAGGTCGACCGCAAGGGCGGACTTGCCGCTGGCGGTCGGCCCGGCTATCAGGATCGCGTTCTTAACGCGGCTCTCGCCCGCCTGCCTGCCGGAATTTGCGATGCCCCCGCTTGCCACGCCCTTGGTCGCCACGCTTGTGTCCCATCCCGCCGGCCGCGCATTGTCGCCGGCGCTTGCGAATATGGTGTCACGGTCGGTTGGCGCAAGCACTGTTCGCTGGCTGGCCGAAGGCATCGCCTGCGAATTCGGTTTGCCCGAGGCGGCCGAAGGCGTTGAAACGACCGCCGGCCTGCGCGCCGTGCTCGCACCCGAACCGGTCGACGTGATCGTCCAGCAGGCCGAGGGAAGGCGGAAGAAAATCCTCATCGCCGATATGGATTCGACTGTTATCGACCAGGAGTGCATCGACGAGCTTGCCGACGAGATCGGCGTCAAGGATTACGTCGCTGCCATCACGGCGCGATCTATGAATGGCGAGATCGCATTCGAGCCGGCCTTGCGCGAGCGGGTGGCGCTGCTGAAAGGCCTCGACGCTGCCGTGGTCGACCGCGTCATCGCCAACCGCTTGACGCTGGCCCCCGGCGGCCGCGCACTTGTCCAGACCATGCGGGCCAATGGCGCATGGACTGCACTCGTGTCGGGTGGCTTCAACGTCTTCACCTCACGCATCGCCGCCATGCTCGGCTTTCAGGAGAACCGCGCCAACCGCCTGATCGAGCAGGACGGCCACTTCACCGGGCTGGTGGCCGAGCCGATCCTGGGGCGTGCCGCCAAGGCCGATGCGCTGCTCGAGATTTCGGCGCGACTCGGGCTGACGACCGCCGACGCCATTGCTGTCGGCGATGGCGCCAACGACCTCGACATGATCCGCCTAGCCGGCACCGGTGTGGCACTTCATGCCAAGCAGGTCGTGGCGGCGGAGGCAAAATTCCGCATTGACCACGGCGACCTGACCGCGCTGCTCTATCTGCAGGGCTACCAGCGGGAGGAATTTGTGGAGTGACGCCGATCCGCACCGAGCGCCTGATCCTGCGCAACTGGGAGGATCGCGACCGTGAGCTCTTCTACCGCATCAATTCCGACGAACGCGTCATGGAATTCTTTCCATTTCGCCGCGACCGCGCTGCCGCGGACGCCAAAATGGACGAGTTCCGCGCCTGGATCGCCGAGGATGGCTACGGTTTCGCTGCCGCCGAGATAATTGAAACGCGCCAATGCATCGGCTTCGTCGGCCTCCTCGACACCGATCATTTGCCCTTCCTGCCTGCCGGCACAGTCGAGATCGGCTGGCGGCTGGCGCCCGAATTCTGGGGCCATGGCTATGTCACCGAGGCAGCCGAAGCGTGGCTCGCCTATGGCTTCGAAACGCTTGGCCTCGACGAAATCGTGTCCTTCGCCGTTAGGGATAACAGCCGTTCCACAGCCGTCATGAAGCGCCTGGGCATGATCGCCGACCCGGCCAGCGATTTCGACCACCCCGGCATTCCGGACAGCCATGCCATGCTCAAGCGGCATGTGTTCTACAGGCTGACAGCCAAGGATTGGCAAAAAAACCGGCCTTGATCAGTGCTTGTCAAACGGAAGCTCGCCGCCGGGTTGCGGCGGTTTGATGCCGACGCGATCGAGCACTTTAGCGAAATCATCGCCTGATGCATCACCAGCCCGTCGACGCAGGAAATCGGCCGCTGTCTCCATGGCTCCAACGTTTTGCGCCACGGCCGAAGCGATCCACTGGTTCAGCGACACCCCATCAGCCTTTGCCAGACGTGCAGCCGCCTCCTTGATCGACAAGGGAAGTTTCAACGGATAGGTCGCCTTGCTCATGTTCGAAATGCTTCCAACAATTCGGCGGGACTGATGACTGGAGCTTCAAAAAAGGGCCTGCCGCAGTCACAAAATCGCGGCGATTGTGAGTGACCAATGCGTCTGCCCGACGATTGATCGCTGCCGCAAGCACCATCTCATCCTTCGGATCACTCAACTGCGGGCGCCAGAGAAAGTGCAGCTCTACCGGTTCTGCCAAGACAGCAAAGCCGGCCGGACTCAGTCCATACGGATCGTCACAAACCGCAATTCGCCGGTCTTCGACGCCAGCATCAGCAGCGCGTTCTTGCGTCCCTGCTCCTTTAACGCAGCAATCCGGTCCATGACATCCTTGGGCGTGGCGACCGATTCCTGAGCGATCTCGGTGATCACCTCGCCGGCCTGGATGCCGCGTTCGGCAGCGGCCGAATCCTTGGTGACTTCGGTGATGACGACGCCGGAGACTTCGGCGGCGATGCCGAATTTCGCCCGCGTCTCGTCATTGAGCTCGCCAACGGTCATGCCGAGCACGGAAGCCGTCGAAACGGCGGGCGCCTCGTCGCCATTATCCTTGCCGGCAGTGCCATTCTCGCCGCTGGCAAGCTTTTCGCCATCTTCGAGCCGGCCGAGCGTCACCTTCACGGTCTGCTCGACACCCTTGCGCACGATGACCACGTCGACAGCCTTGCCGACCGTGCTTTCCGCGACGACGCGCGGCAGGTCGCGCATTTCATTGACGTCCCTGCCGTCGAACTTGATGATGACGTCGCCCGCCAGGATGGTGCCGTTGTCGACAGGCCCGCCCTTGATGACGCCGGCGACCAGGGCGCCCTTGGCGGTGGCCATGCCGAGGCTTTCGGCAATGTCGTCCGTCACCGGCTGGATGCGCACGCCGAGCCAGCCGCGCCGCGTCTCGCCGAACTGGCGGAGTTGGTCGACGACGCCCAACGCAAGCTGCGAGGGAATGGAAAAGCCGATGCCGATCGAGCCGCCGGACGGCGAGATGATCGCCGTGTTGATGCCGATCACCTCGCCGTCGCTGTTGAACAGCGGTCCGCCGGAGTTGCCTCGGTTGATCGCGGCATCGGTCTGGATGAAGTCGTCATAGGGACCGGAATTGATGTCGCGGTTGCGGGCCGAGACGATACCAACCGTCACGGTGCCGCCGAGGCCGAACGGATTGCCGATCGCCATCACCCAGTCCCCGACACGCATCTTGCTGGAATCGCCGAATTTCACCGCCGTCAGTTTGTGCCCTTTCGGATCGACCTTCAGCACCGCCACGTCGGTCTTGGTGTCGGTGCCGACCAGCGTCGCCTTTAGCGTCACGCCGTCGGAGAAATTCACCTCGATGTCGTCGGCATCGGCGATCACGTGATTATTCGTCACCACGATGCCCTGCTCGGCGTCGACCACGAAGCCGGAGCCCAGCGACTGCACCTTTTGCGAGGGGTTGCCTTGTTCGCCGGGGCGGTTCTTGAAGAAATCGTCGAAGAAATCCTGGAAGGGCGAGCCCTCCGGAAGCTGCGGCATCGGCACCGCGCCCGGGCCTTCCGTGCCCTTCACCCTCTGCGAGGTCGATATGTTGACCACGGCGCCGAGCAGGCCCTGCGCGAGATCGGCGACCGAAGCCGGGCCGTCGGCGGCGGCCGCAGGCGTCACCAGCGACGGGACGGTAGCGGCGCCGATAAGAAGTGCTGCAGCACCCGCGGTGAACGTCCGCCTCGCCGCGCGCAAAAACCTGTTGGATGTCATCGAGAAATCTCCCGGTGTCTCTGAGAAGAAAAGCGCTCGCCGAAAACGCTGCGTCGAACCATGTTGGCAAGAAATACGGCACGTTTGCGGCTATGGCTATCGGCGGAGGATAAAACCTCCGTTATCCCGAAATCATAGACCGTCATCCACCTCGCACCAGCCAGACGATGCCGACGCCAACGGCGATGGCAATCAGCCCGGCGACCCGCAGCGCATTCTCCGGCATCGACAGAACTTCGCCGGCAAGTTTCTTGGCGAGGCCGGGAAAGCCGCCATAGACCAGGCCCTCTACCACGA
>NZ_RZSW01001220.1:0-391 GCF_003997375.1 Mesorhizobium sp. M5C.F.Ca.IN.020.29.1.1
GCCTTCCGATGCATTCTTCGTAACAGCGATTTCGTCCTTTTCGGCCCCAACAAATTGAGCAAATCTGGAGCGTGTTTGCTCGACAAGCTGCATCATTCCTTCTTCGTCATTCAAGCCGTTTAGTCGATTATCAAGGTGCTGATCCATGGACGTACGGGTGGTTCTGGATATGAGCCCCTGATTTGCAACATCCATGTAAATGGCGCTTTGGGTGGCTGGAAATTCCTGCCGGAGGACGTCCAAAGGAAGAAAATGGCTTGTCATGCTCGTCATCAGATCCGTGTTACGTGGGTAAAGAGCGCAAAATCTACTCGGGACGCCCATTTCTGCAGTTGGCAACGAAATGCCTTGATTAGAAGCCGTCGAGCTACCGTTGCGGGCGATCATACCA
>NZ_RZSW01001221.1:0-388 GCF_003997375.1 Mesorhizobium sp. M5C.F.Ca.IN.020.29.1.1
GGACCCGACAATGTTGATCGCCATCGTGCCCCAGGGAAAGCTCGGGCCGACAAGACGCAGCGCGACGAAATTGACGACGTGCCGGAGCCCGGCACCAATAGCGCCGCCCGCGGCAACGAGGAGGAGATTGATCATCGCCGTTTACTGCCCTTGCAGGGTGGCTCGGTCAATCCCTGCCGCGTGCACTCGGAGTTGGCGGATGCACAAATCGTCGAATGCGCTCCACCCTGCACATCACAGTGGTGTGAGCGGAGACCGCAACCGCTTCGGACGCTTCGCCGCAGATCCGTGCGCAGGCCTGAGCAGGTCGTCCATCATCCCATCAGGATCGGGCGGACCATGTCCAGCTTTACGACGACGAAATCGAAAAATGCGCGGATGCGTGGAG
>NZ_RZSW01001222.1:0-387 GCF_003997375.1 Mesorhizobium sp. M5C.F.Ca.IN.020.29.1.1
AGCGTGTCGCCGGCGGCGATCTCGCGCACGAGCTTCGCAAGGGCAGGGCGGGCTCGGGAGGCGCCCGAGCCGTGTTCCTCGACGATCTGGTCGCATCCGGCCGCGCGCAGCTCGATCTCCTGGGCTTCGGTCGCCTGCTCGTCCGTCGAGACGCGCGCATAGCCGATCAGCCGTCTCTGTGGTTGACGGGAAGCATGATTTTGCGTGTCAGCGGCCATTTGCAGCGCCTGAGGGCTCGTTGCCGGGCGGGTTTCCAAATCCAGAGGATAAGGATAACCGATCGTTTGTAAACGTCTCTAGTGGGCCTTGGCACCGCTCCTACGGCTTCGATGAGGCCGAAAATGAACGTTTGCAGCGTTCTAAGGGCCCTGGGGTGCGGTGCTGTAC
>NZ_RZSW01001223.1:0-387 GCF_003997375.1 Mesorhizobium sp. M5C.F.Ca.IN.020.29.1.1
GGAACATAGCGTTGCTTGCCGTCGTGGCTGTTTTGTTTGGTGTTGGCTTTCTGGGCATCATCGTGATGCAGAGGGGCGTCCCGTCCCCCGCGAAGCCGGTAGCCGAGCTCAAGCCGTTTGAAGGCAAGCTCTCCATTCCATCGGTCGATGATCTGCGTGTCGGCGGGCGCAAGATCCTGCTGTGCGGGGCGGCGTTTTCCAGGCCTCAGGCCATGCGCCTCCTGGTGACGGAAGCGGCGCGCCGAGACTACCAGGGGCTCGTCCTGGCCTGCAAACCTGTCGGTTCCGGAACACCTTGCGACGGCAAGATCGCTTCCAGGGTTGGCGATACCCTTGTTGTGCAGTGCCTGACGGCTGAGGGGGAAGATTTGGCCACCATACTTACGC
>NZ_RZSW01001224.1:0-386 GCF_003997375.1 Mesorhizobium sp. M5C.F.Ca.IN.020.29.1.1
TCCTGTGGGGCTAGGCTTCCTGTGGGAGCGGCTGATCAAGCCTTTTTGGCACCGAGATTGGGAAAGAACTGCATGATGCCACCGATGCAGGCAAGGTAAAGCCCGGTGATGGTAATGCCGATCTTGGTGAAGGTGCTGACCTGTTCGCCCAGCACGCCGATCTGATCATAGAAGGCAGCGAGTGCCGCCTGGGCCAGGGCAAGCGCGCCGAAAGCGCACCACAAGAGAGTCATCCCAAGGTTGATGCGCCGCAGCCGCACCACCCGCACCGGGTGGATGAAGTTGATCGGCACGAAAGTCAGGACGCCGGCCACCACCACAACCGCGAACGAAACCCATTGTCCGGGCTCGATGACGAACAGGGTGAACACCACCATGTTCCAGAC
>NZ_RZSW01001225.1:0-385 GCF_003997375.1 Mesorhizobium sp. M5C.F.Ca.IN.020.29.1.1
GGGGGGCTCAAAACCGCCTCTCTATACATGGATCAACTGGCTGGCCGCGCAAATTTTCGGCACCAATATTTTCACGCTGAAGCTCGTCAAATACTCCGTGCTGTTCCTCGCCGCCTGCAGTGTGTTCGCCGCCATGCGGCGGTTCGGCTACACGAAAGCGACGGCATCGGCGGCCATGCTCGGACTTTTCACAATCCCGCAAATCGCCTGGGAATCGCAGCGGGCCTTGTCGCATTCGGTCGCCGTTGTCGGCTTTTGCGCACTGCTCCTGCTCGCGATGGCTAATCTGATCGAGCGGCGAAGCGTGATCGCCTATGCGGTGTTTGGCTTGGCAACGGCTGCGGCAATTCTTGCCAAATACAACGACGTATTCCTGGTGTTAGCC
>NZ_RZSW01001226.1:0-385 GCF_003997375.1 Mesorhizobium sp. M5C.F.Ca.IN.020.29.1.1
GCCATCGGCCGCGCGCGTCAACCGCCGCGTGCGCAGGAACGGCGCGCCGGGCGCGCAATCGAGAATGGCCGCGTCCTCGGCGCTCAGCATCTCGATATCGACCCACTCCTCGCCGTGATCGGGGACGAGCCCCGCCCCTCGCAGCGTCTGGTGCAGCGAGCCCTCGCGCAGGCCGCGCAGCGGCACGTCCTCCAGCTCGGGCGACAGCGGCAAGCGGCTGCGCTCGATCGAGATGGCGTGGCCGTCATCGGCGTTGCTGCGCACCCGGTCAACGGCGATGAAGAACGGGCTTTCGACGCCCAGCCTAGCAGCGAGCTCGGCATCCTGCATGACTTCGAGCCTGAGCGTGCGCGTGTCGGCATTGGCGCCGGCATTGGCCAGCGCC
>NZ_RZSW01001227.1:0-382 GCF_003997375.1 Mesorhizobium sp. M5C.F.Ca.IN.020.29.1.1
GGGTCAAACAAGACGATAGGGTCAGGCTCTATCGAAATGATCAGGCTTCGGCCGCAACGATTCCGCTCGCGGCGGGTCCAGCCGATCCCTCAAATCCCCCAGGAATGGAGAATGCAATGACCCGAGGTCTCCCCCGGACGCTTTCCCGTGCCGCCGCCCGAGAGGCCGGCCTTGCCCCGCCCAAGGCCGGGCTTGCCGCCAGCACCAGCGGGCAGGGCGGTTCCTTCCGCACCGTCTTTTCGCTCAACGCCATGCAGGTGCCGGTCACCGATGCGCTTGCCTATGCCAGCCATAAGCTTTTCGATTTCCTCGGCGGCAAGGTGCGCATCAAGGGCGGCACCGCAAAGCTGCAATTCGCCGTGCTGACCGCCCGCGCCTCGAC
>NZ_RZSW01001228.1:0-379 GCF_003997375.1 Mesorhizobium sp. M5C.F.Ca.IN.020.29.1.1
GGATGTCGTCGCCTATGCCGCTTCGCTAATGGGTATCGAACCGCCGCCCGAAATTCCCTTCGACGCCGCCCAACTTTCGCCCATGGCGCGGTCCTTCTATGGCGAGAACAAGCGTGTCGCCAACGCGGCGATCAAGGCGGCGGGTTATTCCCTGCGGTTTCCAGACTACCGCGCCGCCTTCGATCATATGTGGGCAAGCGGCGATTGGCGTGACGGCGAAGCGCGCAGCCCGATGAAGCGCTGACGATCGAAGCCGCGGGCGCGGCGTGCTATGATTCGGCCTTGGGATTGCGGTGGAGAACCGGGTTCATGAAGACAGCGATGAGGCTATCTCTAGGCAAAACGCCCCTGTTGGCCGCTGCGCTCGGCCTGCTTGCCG
>NZ_RZSW01000122.1:0-13219 GCF_003997375.1 Mesorhizobium sp. M5C.F.Ca.IN.020.29.1.1
GTCTTACAAGGTCGCCGGCGTCGGCGCCTTGTCGCGTGCCAGCACATCGCGCAAGCCTTGCGCGGCCTGCTGCTGGCCAGCGGCCGGTCGCGCCGCCTGCAGGCGCGGATCGAGGATCGTCTGGTTGGCGCCGATGCCTTCAATGGTCAGCGCGCCCGCCTGCTGTTGTTGTGCGAAGGCGGACAATGCGTCAGCCGCTGCCAGCGCACCGCTGCCGGCGGACACCGCCGAGGCGCTTATCAGCGACAGCCCGTCCTTGGGGGCGAGGCTGACGGGGGCGAGGCGGCCCATCGCAAGCGCCTTGGCCGCCGGCATGCGCCGGCCCTGAAAGTCGGCTTCGCCGTCGCCGGTCAGCATGCGACCGAGCGTTGCCATCAGCACCAGGTCGCTGTCGCCGATCGAGCCCAGCGACGGCATCACCGGATGCACGCCGGCATTGAGCGCGCCGATGAGTG
The DNA here is from genome assembly GCF_003997375.1 of Mesorhizobium sp. M5C.F.Ca.IN.020.29.1.1. Taxonomy (NCBI): domain Bacteria; kingdom Pseudomonadati; phylum Pseudomonadota; class Alphaproteobacteria; order Hyphomicrobiales; family Phyllobacteriaceae; genus Mesorhizobium; species Mesorhizobium sp. M5C.F.Ca.IN.020.29.1.1. Next base: position 456 of record NZ_RZSW01000122.1, read on the forward strand.
CGAGGAAAACCTCTGATGAAATGCCCGAACCGCCGGCCGAAAACATCGCGGTGCGGGCAAGCATCGTCGCCCGCACGATGTCTTGTGGCAGCGCGTCACCCACGGCGCCGCTGCGTCCTTCCAGCAACTGGTGCTGAAAGGCGCTGGCGTCGCCGCTAACCGACGTGCCGAGATTGGCGCCGAGACCGGTATTGAGCCCATAGATCGGCTGGCCAGAAGCGGCGGCGCGGTCGAGCACTTTTCGCGCTCTGTCCAGCCTTTCCATGACCGCGGGGGCTACCTCCACCTTACGTCCGGCGCGGGCAACCGCCGCGACGTCCTCGATGCTGACGCCCGTTCCGGTGAGGACAAGCGCGCTCATGCGAAACGCAGCCGCTGGCCGATGCCTTGCGCCTGCGCCTTGGCCAGCATCGCCTTACCCAGCGCGATATCTGAGAGCGACAGGCCGCGATGCCAGAACAGGATCGTCTCGTCGTCGCTCTGGCGCCCCGGCTTGAGGCCGGCGGCGATCTGGCCAAGTTCGGCGTGCAGCGTCTGCTCGCTCAGGCGTCCGGTCTCGACATGGGCACGCAGCGAGCCGAATTTGCCGCCCTTGCACTGGCCCCAGTCGTCGACGACGATCTTTGCCATGATGTCGGTCAACGACAGCTCCACCGCGCTCATCGTGCCGTAGGGCATCACCAGCCCGCCGGGCTTGATCCATGCGGTCTTCAGCAGCGGCTGCGGTTCCGGCAGCCGCGAGGCCTCGACCACGATGTCGGCGCCCTCGACGCAAGCGCGCCAGTCGACGACCGCCATGACCGGCTTGCCGAGATCCGCGGACAGCTTGGCGGCAAAGCCGTCGCGGCTTTCCGGCCGACGCGAATGCACGCGGATCTCTTCGAAGTCGAAGAGATGGTCGAGCAGGCGCACGTTCCAGTAGGCGGTGCCGCGCGCGCCGATATGGCCGAGGATCTTCGACGTCTTTTTCGCCAGATGTTTTGCGCCAATGGCGGTGACGGCACCGGTGCGCATGTCGGTGATGACGGTGGCGTCGAGGATGGCGCGCGGCGTGCCGGTGCGCGGGTCGAACAGGTTGAGGATGCCGAATTCCGATGGCAGGCCGTGCAGGTAATTGTCGACATAATCGCCGACGATCTTGACGCCCGCCGCATCGAGCGGCGCGACGTAGCCGCGCAGGACATTGAAATGGCCGTTGAAGGACGGGTCCGGCTCGAGATGGACGCGCGGCTCGATCACCGCCTGGCCGTTGCCCTGCGCCACCAGCCCGCCCTCGACCGCATCGATGATTTCCGCATCGACCATATCAAGGGCTTCGATGTCGAGGGCGTTGAGATAATCGATGTAGATGGGCTTCATGCGCAGATTGGTCCTAATGAAGAGAGGTCCTAGTCAGAAGAGGCGAAACGAAATCGCGAAGTGTCAAAGGCTGGTTCGGTGGCTAGGTTCAGTCATCGCATAAAAGGCGCGATACGACACGAAAGTTTATTGGTCCATGTCTGGACGGCGCCGCCCAAATGCTTGTTCAAACCGGTGCGTCATCGATTTGCCGGACGATTGCCTGGATCAACATTCCGCTCGGGCTGGCCGGTCTGGCGCTGGTCGCCCGCTTCATTCCCGGCGACCGCGATTCCGAAACCAGGCCGCTCGACTGGCCGGGCTTTCTTCTGACTCGGCCGGCTCGCCTCAATGCTCTACGGCCTCGAGCGGATCGCCCATCCGGAAGACGGCGCCATGCCGACCGTGGCGCTGCTTGCCGCCGGCACCCTGGTCGGCTGGCTGGCCGTGCGCCATCTGGCGCGCGCAAAAAATCCGCTGCTCGACCTCTCGGCTTTCAAGGTGCAGACTTTCGCCATCTCGACACTGTCGGCCGGCACCATTTTCCGGGTCGCCATCAACGCCACGCCATTCCTGTTGCCGCTGTTGTTCCAGGTCGGCTTCGGCCTGAGACCCGTCGATGCCGGCATGCTGATCCTTGCCTATTTCCTCGGCAATCTCGGAATGAAGACGGTGACGAGCGACGCTGAGGCGCTTCGGTTTCCGTTCGGTGCTGGTCTTCAACGGCGTGATCGCATCGCTGTCGATCATGGCCTGCGCAGTGATATCGCCGCAGACCCCCAAGCGCTGGTGGTGGCGCTGATGCTGATTGCCGGACTGACGCGTTCGATGCAGGTCACCGCGGTCAACACACTGGCTTTCGCCGGCGTAGCCTCATCGCAGCGTAGCTCGGCGGCGACACTGTCCAGCATGCTGCAGCAAGAGGCGATGCTGTTCGGCGTGGCGGTCGCCGCGGCGCTCCTAAACCTCTCGCAGATCGCGAGAAGCGGTCCGGCGCTCGACCTGGTCGACTTCCGCCTTGCCTTCCTGGTGATCGGCGCAATCGGGCTCGCGGTCTCGCTCCGCTTCCTGGCGCTGCCGCCGGCCGGCGGCACCGAGGTTTCGGGCCATTTTCCGCGGAACTGAAATCGGGCTTGACCTTCTCCCCTTGTGGGTCGGCGCGTAGCGCCGAGACGGATGAGGGGTGCTGGGAGAAACGCAGCGAGAAAATATAAAATGGTTTGAAGCGCTTATATCTTGTACGCAACGACCCTTCCAGCACCCCTCATCCGACCGAGCTTCGCTCGGCCACCTTCCCCACAAGGGGAGAAGGAAAGGCGCCGCGCTACACCGGCCGATATACCTTCTCCGCAGTTTTCCAAAAGATGTCCGCCTCGGCGGCCACGCTGTGCTTGGCCACCGCCTCCCGGTGCGCCTTGATCAGCTCGGCGTGGCTGGTCCACAGTTTCTCGATCGGGAAGTTCGAGCCGAACATCAGATGATTGCTGCTGAGGACGTCGATTGCATTGTCGACGATATAGGCGATCAGCGCCGGGTCGTTGCGGTGGACGAAGGTGCCGAGGCCGGAGAGCTTGGCGTAGAGGTTGGGTGCCGCTGAAAGCGTTCGCAGTCCCGCCTTCCAGGCCTCCGTGGTTTCGTCCGACATATCGGTCAGCATGCCGGCATGGGTGAGGATGAAATTGGTCTCAGGATTCTCGCCGACAAGCGTCAGCCCGTCCTTCATCTGGGCGGGGAAAAGCTGCAGATCGAAGGACAGGCCGTAGTCTTTCAGCCGCGCCACATTGGCTCGCACTTTCGGGTCGATCACCTGATCGGCCGAGGCGGCGAAGCGGAAGGCGGGCGTTTCATGCCAGTGCAGCTGCATGCGCACGCCGCGCAGCAGGGGGTACTTGATCAGCCGGTCGATCTGGGGCCTGATATCGTCCACCGTCATGTCGGCATAGCCGACGATGGCATGCGGCCAGCCGGTCTCGTCGGCTGTCTTCTGCAGGAAGGCGACCTCGGTCTCGAAATCCTCCTTGGCCCAGTTGGTCTGGACATAGACCGCCTTCTCGACGCCTGAGCCTTGCTGATCGGCCAGGAATTCCTCGATCGGATAGTCGCGGCGGATCGGTTCATAGGGTCCGAAGATGCGCGGCACCATCGGGCCGACCAGCCATGGCTGATCCTTTTGGCGCCAGATGTGGAAGTGTGCGTCGATCGCCTTCTGCATCATGAGACCCTTTTCCAGATGGCTGCGGCCGCCGGGGCAGGGCGGGCGAGCGACAGGATGAAATCGGTGAGACCGGCGATGGACGAACCATCGATCAGATCGTCGAGCACCGGCAGAATGGCGCGAAGCGCTGCCGTTGCCGGCTGGAAACGGGGATCGCCGGCCAGCGGCGTCGCCAGCGAAAGACGGAAGGCGCGTGCGCTCAGCCGGCGTATCGCCATTTCCAGTTCGGCGTGATCGCCGCGCTCCAGCGCGTCGGACAGGATGACCAACGCCGCCCCGCGCGCGAAAGCGGAAAAGCGCGGCACAGACAGGAAGGCGAGCAGCGTCGGTCCCATGCGGGTGCCGCCGTCCCAGTCGTCGACCAGTGCTGCCACGTGGGCCAGAGCCTGGTCTCGGTCGCGAATGCGCAGCGCCGCTGTGATGCGGGTCAGCCGCGTGCCGAAGGTGAAAATTTCAGCCCGGCCCGCACCTTGCACCGCCGCATGCGCCAGCTTGAGATAATCCGATGTGTAGAGCTTCATCGAGCCTGACACATCGATCAGGATCAGCAGCTTGCGCGGCACGGTCTGCCGGCGGCGCAGCAGCGGCGACGGCACATCGCCGTCGGCACTGACAATTTCGCGCAGCGAACGGCGCAGATCGAGCTTGCCGCGCGCGTGCGTGCGCACGGTGCGGAAGGAGCGGCGGGCGGGCAAGGCGGTCGCGAGCTTGCGGCGGAAGGCGGCAAGCCCGTCGCCGTCGCGCTGGAAGTCGCGGGCGCTCAACAGTTCGGCGCCGGACGATAAATCGCCGCCTTCTGCCTGGCGTGCCACCTCGTTCTCCTCGTCGCCGGCGCCGCCGTCATCCTTGATGCGGGTTTCGTCGTCGGCCTCGCCTTCGACCACGGCCGTGGCGTTGCTGCCGTAGAAATAGCTTTGGAAATGCGCCTCGAATTCGTCGCGGCGGTCCGGCGGCGGCGCCAGCGTGGCAAGCGCTGCCTCGTGGATCTCAATCATCGAGCGCGGTCCAAGTAGCGTCACCGCCTGCATGAAGCCCGATACCTGCTCGGGCGCCACCGGGAAGCCATAGCGGCGCAGCAGCCGGCCAAAGCCGAGCATGGGTGCTGCCGCCAGGGGTAAGTTTTCTCCCCGCATCATTCCTTCGCGGGTGCTGTCCCGCCAGCGGTGAGGTCGATCCGTGTTCGGCCGCGCTGCGAACGGGGCGAAGGGGTCGTTGACGTCGCGTGTCACGCCAGTGCCTCCTCGACGATCTGGCCAAGCTCGGGGGCGATATAGGACAGGTCTTCCTCGTCCTTGATCAGCACGCCGATGGCGCGGCGAAAAGCTTCCGGCCACGGGCTGCCGCCCTGTTCGAGGATGGTCGCGGCGTTCGCCCATTCGACCGCTTCGGCGATGCCCGGCGGCTTGGCCAGCGGACGGGCGCGAATATCGTGCACGGCAGCAGCCACCGCACGCGCCGTGGCCTCGGCGACATCGCCGGCGCGCAGCATGATGATGGCGGCTTCGCGCTCGGCGTCGGGATAGGTAATCCAGTGATAGACGCAGCGCCGCCGCAGCGCTTCCGCCAGCTCGCGCGTACGGTTCGAGGTCAGGATGACGATCGGCTGCGCCGTCGCGCGGATGGTGCCTCTCTCAGGAATGCTGATCTGGAAATCGGAAAGAAACTCCAGCAGCAGCGCTTCGAACTCATGATCGGAACGGTCGATCTCGTCGACCAGCAGCACGCGCTTTTCCGGCGCCTTCAGCACCTGCAGCAGCGGCCGCGCGATCAGGAAACGGTCGTCATAGATGTCGACCTCATGCTCGCCGGCATGACGGATGGCGAGCAGCTGGCGCTGGTAGTTCCATTCGTAGAGCGCATGCGCGGCGTCGATGCCTTCATAGCATTGCAGCCGCACGAGGTCGCGCCCGAGCACTTCAGCTATCGCCTTGGCCGCTTCCGTCTTGCCGACGCCCGGCGAGCCTTCGAGCAGCAGCGGCTTGCCCAGCCGGATCGCCAGGAAGACGGCAGTCGCCAGGCTTTCATCGGCCAGATAGCGCGAGGCGGCGAGGTGCGACGCCACCGCCTCCGGCGAGGTCGCGACAGTCTCGGCGCTTCTCTTGGGCATTTCCAACACTCAGTTCGGGGCTTGCGCCTTCAACGCGCGCAGGATGCGCTCCGGCGTGATCGGCAGCGTGTCGATGCGCACGCCGACGGCGTCGAAGACGGCATTGGCGACCGCCGGGATCTGCGGGTTGGCGCACATTTCGCCTGGCCCCTTGGCGCCGTACGGGCCGTCGGCCGAGGGTCGTTCCAGCACGATGATCTCGGTTTGCGCAAGATCGCCAGGACCCGGCATAAGATACTGGTTGAAGTCGGTGCCGCCATGATCGCGATTGGGATAATAGGGTTCAGTCGTCTCGTAGAGCGCGTGGCTGATGCCCATCCATGAGCCGCCGATGAGCTGCTGCTCAACCATCTTCGGGTTCAGCGCGCGGCCGATCTCAAAAATGTTCTTGATCGTCAGCACGGTGACCTCGCCGGTCTCGTCATCGACCTCGACCTCGGCCACCGTGCAGGCGTGGGCGTAGCAGGTCGACGGCTTCATCGCGCCGGTTTCTTTCTCGGGATAGGAGCGGGGGATCAAAAACATGCCGCGACCGGAGATCGAGCGGCCGCGCTTGAAGTGAGCCGACAGCGCGACATCGAAGATCGAAATCGATTTTTGCGGCGCGCCCTTGACCAGGATGTTGCCTTGGCCGTCGGTTTCGAGGTCCGACGCATTCACTTCCAGTTCCTCGGCCGCCACTTCCAGCATCACCTGGCGGGCTTCCCTGGCCGCCTGGATGACGGCGTTGCCGGCGCGGTGGGTGCCGCGCGAGGCGAAGGTGCCCATGCAGTGCGGGCCGGTATCGGTGTCGGCGGTGTCGACGACGACGCGGTCGGACGGCACGCCGATCGTCTCGGCGCAGATCTGCGCCATGATCTGCTTCATGCCCTGGCCGAGATCGACGCTCGACAGCGTCACCATGAAATTGCCGGTCGGCGTCGAATGCACCAGCGCCTGGGTGGGGTCACCGCCGAGGTTCATCCCGGTCGGATAGTTGATTGCGGCGACGCCGCGTCCACGCCTGATCGCCATCTCAAGCTCCCTTCGCGTAGGACGACATCGCCATGAACTTCTCCGCCACCGGCCAGTTGGCGGTGCGCGACGCTTCCTGCATGCACTCGATCAGCGCAGCGCCTTCGGTCGGCTGGCGGTGCGCCTTCATGTCGCCGTCGCGGTAGGCATTGATGAAGCGGAATTCGAGCGGGTCCATGCCGATCAACCGGGCGAGCTTGTCCATCTGCACCTCCAGCGCGAAATCGCCGATGGTGACGCCGAAGCCGCGCATGGCGGAGGAAGGCGTGCGGTTGGTGTAGACGCAGTAGGTGTCGATCCAGACATTCGGGATCGTGTAAGGGCCGGGGTAGTGGCCAGCGCCCTTCTGCGCGCCATAGGGCGAATGGCGTGAGTAGGCGCCGGCATCGGTGTAGCCGGTGACTTTGCGGGCGACCATGCGGCCATCCTTCATGACGCCATCCTTGATGACGACCTTTTCGGCAGCGCGCGGCGAGGAGATCTGCATCTCCTCCTCGCGGCTGTAGATGAAGGAGACCGGCCGCCCGGTCAGCTTGGCGCCGAGGATGGCGATCGGCTCGACGATGACGTCGACCTTGCCGCCAAAACCGCCGCCGACGGTGCCGCCGACGAAATGCAGCTTGTTGCCAGGCATCTGCAGGATGATCGAGGCGTTGTCGAGGGTGAAGAACATCGCCTGCGTGTTGGTGTAGCAGGTGAAGCGGTCATTGCCCTCCGGCGCGACGATACAGCCGGTCGTCTCGGTCGGTGCGTGTTCGATCGGCGAGGATTGGTAGGTCTGTTCGAGCACGTGATCGGCCCCGGCGAAGCCGGCCTCGACATCGCCGAAGCGTACCTTGCGGCATTCGCCGCTGTCATAGAGATAATAGTTCCGGCCGTGATATTCGTTCACTATCGGCGCGCCGGGCTTCAGCGCTTCCTCCATGTCGAAGACGGCCGGCAGCACTTCGTAATCGATCTTGACCTTGGCCGCCGCTTCCTGGGCGGCACGCTCGGTCTCGGCGAGCACTGCCACCACCGCCTCGCCCTTCCAGCGAACCTTGCCATCGGCCAGCACCGTCTCGTCCTCCGGCCCGATCTGGATCAGGATCAGGATGGTGTAGACATTGTGCGGCACATCCTTGGCGGTCAGCACCTTGACGACGCCTGGATGTTTCTCGGCCTCCGAAGTGTCGATGCCGCGGATGCGGGCGTGATGATGCGGGCTGCGCACCATCTTCAAATGCAGCATGCCGGGAAAATTGCGGTCGGCGAAATAGGCGGTTTTGCCGGTGACATGGCCGGGTGAATCGGAGCGCGGCCGTGGTTGGCCGATCTCGTGCAGATCATCCTTGCGCTGCTCGGCGAAGTAGTTCTTGCGGAGTTCCATCTTTTTGACTCCCCTCAAGCCGCGTTCTGCGAATTGGATCGCGCGGCGGTCAGCACCGCCTGGATGATCGGCTCGTAGCCGGTGCAGCGGCAGATATTGCCCGACAGCGCCTCGACCACCTCGTCGCGGGTGGGGTTCGGCGTGTGGTCGAGCAGCACCTTGGCGGCCATGATCATGCCCGGCGTGCAGAAGCCGCACTGGGTGGCGAAGGCGTCGAGGAAGGCCCGCTGCAGCGGATGCAGAACGCCGCCTTCCGAAAGCCCCGATGTCGTGGTGATGGCCGCACCGTTGCAGGTTTCGGCCAGCGTCAGGCAGGAGAGCCGGAGCTCACCGTCGATGATGACCGAGCAGGCGCCGCATGTACCTTGATGGCAGCCGCCTTTCGGTGAGGTGTCGCCGATCTTGTCGCGCAGTGCGTTGAGCAGCGTCGTACCGCTGTCGATGAATTCGGCCTTCACCGCGCCGTTGAGCGTGAACTGAACCGGGACCTTTGCCATGTTTCCTCCTTGCGCGCCTGCTCGTGGGCAAGCGCGCTCCCCTGGATATTTCAGCCGAGTAGCAGCCGGCCGAGATGGACCGGCAGGACTTCGTTGCGATACCAGGCACTGGCGATCGGATCGGTAACAGGCGAGGTGCCGTCGCCGGCCGCAGCAAGCGCCGGCGCGATGCCATCGCTGGTGAGCGTCCTGCCGAGCAGCGCCTTCTCCGCCGCCGTCGCACGCATCGGCCGGTCGGCCATGCAGCCAAGCGCTATCCGTGCCGAAGACACGGTTCCGTCCGGTGCTTGTTCCAGCACGGCGGCGATGCTCAGCACCGAGACGCCCTTCGGCTTGATCCTCGACACTTTCAGGAAGCGAAAGCCTTCAGCCGGAAACGTAAATCCAACTGCGGTGATGATGGCGTGGTTGCTTTCGCGTTTTGCCAGGAAGGTTTCGATCGGTAGCTCGCCGTCGTCGATATTGACGGTTGCGTCCAGTGCCAGCAGCGCCACGGTGAAGTCGCCATAGGGCGCCGGGGCGAAGAGATTGCCGCCGACGGTCGCCATGTTGCGGATCGCCGGGCCGCCGACGGCGCGCGCCGCGTGGGCAAGCGACGCGAGATCCGGATGACGGGCGATCGCCGCCATGGTCACCGAAGCGCCAATGCGGACCTTGCCGCCGGAAACGGTGATCGCCGACAGCGCCGGCTCGGTCGACCTGATGAGGCTGGAGACCGACACATTGCCTTCATTGGCGGCGCGCACGACCAGCGTGCCGCCGCCGAGGTATCGGGTACCGGCGGCTTTCAGCGCCGCATTGGCGTCCTTGACCGTCGAGAAAGTCTGCAGGGCGAGCGCCATGGAAGGCTCCTTTTGCTCAACTTTGGCCGGCGAAATGACTTTTCAAAGCGTTGAATCCGCCCTGGAAGACGTTGGCGCCCATGCCCTCGGCCAGTTTGTCGGCTTCTTCCGGGGGCGCGTCAAAGCTGGCGGTCCATTCGGCATAGGTGCGGTCGCCATCGGTCACCCGCCGCAGCTGCAGCGTCGCCTTGTGGTTGGTCAGCGGCTGCGGTGTCTCCAGGATGGAGTAGCTGACGAGGAAATTGCCGTCGGAGAAGTCGAGCAACTTTTCGCGAATGCGGGCGCCGCTGGCGAGCTGAAAGTTGCGCACGCAGCCGATCGTGCCGGGATCCTTGCCGTCCTCGATATGGCTTTCGACCATACGCGGATGCCAGCTCGGCAGGCCGTTGAAGTCGCGTATGCGCGCCCAAACCCTTTCGACCGGCGCGTCGATGACGCTGGAGATGGTAACTTTCGCCATATGGTCGTTCCCTTGCAAGCATGTATGTCGCGAGGGTAGGGCGGCGGGCCCGGCGGCGCTTATCAATGCGTCTTGACCGCCTATCAAATAGTCTGAAAAACGGCTGCCAGGCGGCTCAGGAAATGGCCCGCGCCGCCTCGCGATAGAGTGTCGGCGGAACGCCGACATGATCGCGGAAGAAGCGCGAGAAATTGCCCTGGGTGGTGAAGCCAAGATTGCAGGCGACCGAGATCAGCGGCTCCTGCGACCATTGCAACTGCCGCACGGCTTCCTCCATGCGCAACGTGTTCCAGTAGACGTTGGGCGTCAGATTGGTCTGCTCCTTGAACAGCGCGAAGAAATGCGGCCGCGACAGGCCGACGCTGCGTGCCACATCGTCGAAGCAGATACGCTCGCAGACATTGGCCTTCATCAGCTGGATCGCCTTGCGGACACGGAAATCCTGCATGGTGTGGACGCGGGCGCGTGCTACTTGCGGTGCCGAGGCGTCGGCGGCGTCGAGCACGCTGTCGATGAAGCGCTCGATCTCGTAATTGGCGATGTCGTCGATGCTCTCATTGTCGCTGAGATGGTCGAGAAGGTTGGCTGCCGCCTTGTGCAGCCAGGGCTCCAGCGTGATCGCCGGTGCTGAAAATAGCGGCGCGGACGACGGCAGGTCGCGACGCCGGCGCGCCCAGTCCGGATCGATGTAGAAGGCGAGGAACAGGCCGGGCCGGCCGTCGCTGGACAAAGCGTGGCTGTGCGGCTGGAAGGAATTGATGCCGGCGGCGGTGCCGGGCCCAAGCCGCACCGTTTCGCGACCGATGGTCATCTCGCCGGCCGTGCCTTCCAGCCAGATGATGATATGCGCCTCGACATGGGCATGGGTGACGAAGTCGCTGGCGACGTTCAGGACAGAAACATGTCCGAACCGGCCCCAGTAGAGCCTGATCGCTTCCGTCATGGGTATATCCTCCCGCAGGCGACTGGCCTCCCTTCGCCTGCAATGGGGATAGTGGGGCTCAGTCCGGGCCTGCGTCAAGGCACATGCGCACGCCTGGCGCCCGTCATGGGCCGTACCGGCCGATTATCAGACTGAGCGATAGCAAGGGAAACGAATAGCGTTCGTCAACTGCGGTCTATTCGTTGCGCCTGAAATTGCGGATCCGGTCGAACAGGACCGCCAGCAGAATGGCGCCGCCGATGAACACGCCTTGCCAGAAGGCATTGATGCCGAGCAGGCCGAGACTGTTGCGGATAACTTCGATCAGCGCCGCGCCAACGACGGCGCCAAAGGCCGTGCCCATACCGCCGGCCAGGTTGGCGCCACCGATGACGGTCGCGGCGATGACCTGAAGCTCCATGCCGTTGCCGAGATTGGTGGTGACGGCGCCAAGCCAGCCGGTCTGGATGATGCCGGCGATACCGGCCGCGAGCGCCGAGATCATATAGACCGCGACCTTGATCTGGCGCACCGGAACGCCGGTCAGCGTCGCCGCATGCTCGTTGCCGCCGATGGCGAAGATGTGCCGGCCGAATTTCGTCCAGCGCAGGACGAAGCCGGTGATCAGTGCCAGCACGATCGTGTAGAGCACCGGATTGGCGATGCCGAACACAAAGGCGCCGCCGCCCAGCGCCAGAAGCTTGTCGTGATCCGGCCCGAACTGGAAGACGACGGTGTTGTTGGAGGCGACCATGGCAAGGCTGCGCGCAATCGACAGCATGCCGAGCGTCACCACGAACGGCGGAAAGCCGAGATAGGCGATCAAGATACCGTTGAAGGCGCCGATGATCAGCGCTGTCGCAATTGCAGCGGCAATGCCGATCTCGATGCCGTAGCCGGCATGCATGGTCACCGCCAGCACCATCGAACACAGGCAAAGCACCGAACCGACCGAAAGGTCGATGCCGCCGGTGATTATGACGAAGGTCATGCCCAGAGCGACGATGGCGACGAAGGTGACGTTACGGGTGATGTTGTAGAGGTTCTTCGTCGTGGCGAACGAATCCGTGGCGACAGACAGGAACAGGCAGGCGAGGATGACCGCGATCACCACCCAGAAGGTCTGGCTGGCAAACACCCTGGTCAGCAAAGTGTGCTGCTTCTGCGCGATCGTCTGGTCAAGAGTTACTGCCATCGTCGACCTTTATCTGCTTGCGTGATGAAACCCGATGACATCAAACCTGTTCGATGGCGCCGGTGATGAGCCCGGTGACTTCCTCGGGCGAACTCGACGCGATCGTCTTGTCGGCAACCTTGCGGCCGCGCCGCATGACGATGACGCGGTCGGCAACGTCAAAGACGTCGGGCATGCGGTGACTGATCAGCACGACCGCAATGCCCTGGTCGCGCAAATGGCGGATCAGGTTCAGCACCTCGGCGACCTGTCGGACCGAAATCGCCGCCGTCGGCTCGTCCATCAGCACGATCTTAGCCTGCGAAAGCATGGTGCGGGCAATCGCCACCGCTTGCCGCTGGCCGCCCGACATCTGCTTGACCAAGTCACGCGGGCGGGTTTCGGATTTCAGCACGGCAAAGATCTGGCCGGCGCGCTTGTACATCGCGGCGTAGTCGAGGATGCGAAACGGCCCGACGCCGCGGCGCAGCTCGCGGCCGAGATAGACGTTGGCGGCGGCCGTCAGATTGTTGCACAGCGCCAGATCCTGATGGACGATCTCGATGCCGTGCTGGCGCGCCTCCACCGGCTTGTGCAGGATCAGTTCCTTGCCGTCCATCTGCATCGTGCCGTGGCTCGGGCGGAAATTGCCGGCGATCATCTTGACCAGTGTCGACTTGCCGGCGCCGTTATCGCCCATCAGGCCGACCACCTGTCCGGCCTCGATCGACAGCGAAACGTCGTTGACGGCTTGGATGGCGCCGAAATGTTTCGAGATGTTGGCGAGTTCGAGAACCGACACCAGACTGCTTCCTCCCCGTGGTTC
>NZ_RZSW01000123.1:0-13129 GCF_003997375.1 Mesorhizobium sp. M5C.F.Ca.IN.020.29.1.1
GTCGGCGACCGTCACTACCGGACCATCTGGCTGAGCGACGACGGCCGTTCGGTGGACATCATCGACCAGCGCTGGCTGCCGCATGATTTCCGCGTGGAAAAAGTCGGCACGGTTGCCGGCATCGCGACGGCGATCCGCGACATGTGGGTACGCGGCGCGCCACTGATCGGCGTCACCGCCGCTTATGGCGTCGCCATGCAGATGGCCGACGATCCATCCGATGCAGCACTCGACGGCATCTGGAAGGTCTTGCACGAAACGCGCCCGACCGCGATCAATCTGCGTTGGGCGCTCGATGAGATGCGAGGTTTCCTGCGGCCGCTTCCATCTGGACAACGCGCCGAGGCTGCTTACCGGCGCGCCGGAGAAATCGCCGACGAGGATGTCGGCCTCAACCGAGCCATCGGCGTTAATGGACTTGAAATCATCAAGGAAATCGCGGTGCGCAAGCGGCCGGGAGAGCCGGTCAACATCCTGACCCATTGCAATGCCGGCTGGCTCGCCACCGTCGACTACGGCACCGCCACGGCGCCGATCTATTTGGCAACGGAAGCGGGCATTCCCGTTCACGTCTATGTCGACGAAACACGCCCGCGCAACCAGGGCGCTCAGCTGACCGCATGGGAGATGGCCGGCCATGGCGTGCCGCATACGCTGATCGTCGACAATGCCGGCGGCCATCTGATGCAGCGCGGCCAGATCGACATGGTCATCGTTGGCACCGACCGCACCACCGCCGACGGCGATGTCTGCAACAAGATCGGCACCTATTTGAAAGCGCTGGCCGCGGCCGACAACGACGTGCCGTTCTACGTCGCGCTGCCGTCGCCAACCATCGACTGGACGGTGGGTGACGGGCTGGCCGAAATCCCGATCGAACAGCGCTCCAGCGACGAGGTCTCGCTGGTCTGGGGCAAGACCGCGAATGGCGAGATTGCGCAGGTCCGCATCTCGCCGGATACGACGCCCGCGGCAAACCCGGCCTTCGACGTGACGCCGGCGCGGCTGGTCACCGGATTGATCACGGAGCGCGGCGTCGCCAGGGCCTCGCGCGAAGGCTTGAAGGCGATGTTTCCCGGACGCTGATGATCCGGCTTCATTGACTTTTTGAAGCGGTATCAGCGGATAACCGAGAGTCCAGCCGTTGATTGCCCCATCCGCAGCAAGGGCGCGGCTTGCGTCTCATCCAGAGTAGCTCGTCTCTGACAGCCGGCATTTTGGTGACGGCCGATTCTGCGTGACATCCTGGTGCTCGCCTCGCCGGCACGCGGACAAGTTAAAGCGACGCGATCGTCCGTCGATGCGGTGGGCGATGCTAACAACTACGAAACTGACGGAGCGGGCCGCATCCGATTCCTATCCAGTTGCCAAGCCGTGGTAGTGTGATTATACCAGTTGATTAGATGACGATCGGCCGGGCCATCGTTCGAGATCGGGAGTAACGGCTAGATGACAACGATAGCGCTGTTTGGTGCCGGCGGCAAAATGGGTTACCGCCTGTCGACCAATTTTCGCGGCTCTCACTACACGATACGCCATGTCGAGGTCAGCGACGTCGGCCGCGAGCGGCTAAAGACGGGGCTGGGCATCGACGCGGTCAGCGCCGACGAAGCCCTCGATGGCGCCGAAGTGGTCATCCTGGCGGTTCCCGACACCCATATCGGCAAGGTGGCGGCCAGCATCGAGGGCAAGCTTGCTGCCGGCACTATGGTCGTCGTGCTGGACGCCGCAGCACCTTTCGCCGGCCATTTGCCCAAGCGGCCGGACCTGACCTATTTCGTCACCCATCCCTGCCATCCGCCGATCTTCAACGACGAGACCGATATGGCGGCCAAGAAGGACTATTTCGGCGGCGTCAAGGCCAAGCAGCATATGGTCAGCGCGCTGATGCAGGGACCGGAGGAAGATTTCGCCAAGGGCGAAGCGATCGCCAAGATCATCTGGGCCCCGGTCATGCGGTCGCATCGCGTCACGGTCGACCAAATGGCGCTGCTCGAACCCGGCCTTTCGGAGACTGTCTGCGCCTCGTTGCTGGTCGTGATGAAGGAAGCGGTCGACGAGGTCGTCGCGCGCGGGGTCGACCAGCAGGCCGCACTCGACTTCCTGCTTGGCCACATGAACGTGCTCGGCGCCGTCATCTTCGGCGAGACCAAGGGCGTGTTCTCCGATGCCTGCAACAAGGCCATCGAGTTCGGCAAGCCGGTCTTGATGCGTGACGACTGGAAACGGGTCTTCGAGCCGGAAGAGATTGCAGCGAGCATTCAGCGCATCACCTGAGGCAGGTACATATCATCTGAATTAGTGATTGACTCATCATACCAGTTGGCTTAGCTGTTCGTAAGCTCGGGCCAACCCGGGCCTCGCCAGGGAATTCGAGGCTTGGGCGAGCGGAGGAGGCCGGGGACCGGGGGCGCGACGATCCGTTCAGAGGAAGCCGGCAAACGGTTTTGAAACTGAGGCGATCCGCGATCTCTTGTGCCGCCTGGCGAATTGAGACGCAGACAGTGGCCTAAGTTGATCAGGGCTTTTTCAAACGGGAGGAAATCATGAAACTCACTCGCAGAATAACACTTGTAGCTTTTGCCGGCATGCTGGCGCTTGGCACCGCCGCACCCGCCTATGCGGCGGATCTCATTGCCATCATCACGCCCTCGCACGACAACCCGTTCTTCAAGGCGGAAGCCGTCGGCGCGGAAGCCAAGGCCAAGGAACTCGGTTATGAAACGCTGGTGCTTGTCCATGACGACGACGCCAATAAGCAGTCGGAGCTGATCGACACAGCGATCGGCCGCGGCGCCAAGGCGATCATCCTCGACAATGCCGGCGCCGACGCCACCGTCGCCGCCGTGCAGAAGGCCAAGGACGCGGGCGTTCCGTCCTTCCTGATCGATCGCGAGATCAACGCCACCGGCGTCGCCGTCGCGCAGATCGTCTCCAACAACTATCAGGGCGCCCAGCTCGGCGCGCAGGAATTCGTCAAGCTGATGGGCGAGAAGGGCAATTTCGTCGAGCTGGTCGGCAAAGAATCCGACACCAATGCCGGCATTCGCTCGAAGGGCTATCACGATGTCATCGACGAGTATCCGGACCTGAAGATGGTGGCGCAGCAGTCGGCCAACTGGAGCCAGACCGAAGCTTATTCCAAGATGGAATCGATCCTCCAAGCTAACCCGGACATCAAGGGCGTGATCTCCGGCAACGACACGATGGCGATGGGCGCCTATGCCGCCCTTGCCGCCGCCGGCCGCAAGGATGTCATCGTCGTCGGGTTCGACGGATCGAATGACGTGCGCGATTCGATCGCTTCAGGCGGCATCAAGGCCACAGTCCTGCAGCCGGCCTATGCGCAGGCGCAGATGGCAGTCGAGCAGGCCAACGACTTCATCAAGAACAAGAAGTCTCCGGCCGAGGAAAAGCAGCTGATGGACTGCGTCCTGATCAATGGCGACAATGCCGCCAAGCTGGAAACCTTCGCGCTGACCAACTGAGCCGGCGTGACATCAATCGCAAGGGACGAGCTTCCGGGTCGTCCCTTGCTTCCATTTACTGGGTGCCCTGACCGCCATGCCGAACAAGCCGACATGTTCGATCCTCGCCGCGCCGATCCTTGCCGTGACCGTCGGCGTCAGCCTGACCGCCTGCAAGGTCCTGCCGACACCGTCAGCCGAAAACGGCGGCAAACCTCCGGCCTTCAATGCGGACAAGATGGTCGGCGATATCTGGGCTGCCAAGGCGGTGCCCTATCTCCAGCAGAAGGCCGGGCCATTTCCCGAGGTTCACGCCCTGGCGAAAGCCGATCCAGCGGCTGCCGGCGCCAAGTATGGCAATCCGAAGAAGCAGGCGAATTCGCCATGGACTTTCTCGGTTCGCCTCGAAGGCAAGATTGTTGCGGCGAATACACAGTCACGCGCGGCAACCATGGATGTCGATGCCGACGGCGACGGCAAGGCGGATGCGCGGGTGCAGATCGGACCCGCAATGCGTGGCACCGCGCTACGCGACAGTCTCGACTTCATCCAGTTCAACGATTTCATCAACCAGATCGACTTCGCCCAGTTCGGCAAGGCGTTCAACACCTACGCCGACAAGACAGTGCTTTCCAAGCTGCCGCGAGAAGCGCTGGAGGGCCGGAGCGTCAGGGTTGTCGGCGCCTATGTCATCGGCAGCGGCCAGGACCTGCCGCTGGTGACGCCGGCGGAGGCAGAGATCGGGCCGAAGCCATGACTGCCGCCACCGATCACGATGTCATCCTGACGCTGGAAGACGTCTCCAAGGTCTATTCGGGCACCGTCGCGGTCAAGCGCGCGAATTTCGAGGTGCGCAAGGGCGCGGTCAACGTGCTGGTCGGCGAAAACGGCGCCGGCAAATCGACGCTGATGAAGATCATCGCCGGCGTCGAACAGCCGACGCTCGGCCGCATAATCCTGGAGGGCGAAGAGGTTTCCTTCTCCTCATCCGGGGACGCGGTGAATCGCGGCATCGGCATGGTGTTTCAGGAGCTGAACCTGTTTGGCAACCTGACGGTCGCAGAAAATATTTTTGCCACCCGCGAGATCACCAACCGGCTCCGCAAGATCGACAGCCGAGAACAGGAGCGCCGCGCGGCGGAATTCCTCGAGCGGCTGGAAGCCGGCATCCGGCCGGACATGCTGGTCGAGGATTTGCGTATCGGCCAGCAGCAGCTGGTCGAGATTGCCAGGGCGGTTTCGCTCGATGCGCGCATCCTGATCATGGACGAACCGACCTCGGCGCTGAGCGCGGCGGAAGTCGAGATCCTGTTCAAGGTGATTGCCGACCTCAAGGCGCGCGGCGTGGCGATCGTCTACATCTCGCACCGGCTCGAGGAACTGATCCGCATCGGCGACTACATCACCGTGCTGCGCGACGGGCGGATCACCGGCCAGGAGAAGATGAAAAACGTCGCCACGCAATGGATCGTGCGGCAGATGATCGGCTCGGACGCCAAGGACTTCGCCAAGGCCGACGGCCATGTTCCGGGCGAAGAGATATTCCGCGCCGAGGACATCTGCCTGCCGCGCGTGACCGGCGGGCTTGCGGTCGATCACGTCTCGCTGTCGCTGCGCGCCGGCGAGATTCTCGGCATATACGGCCTGATGGGCGCCGGACGCAGCGAATTGTTCGACTGCATCATGGGACGCCATGGCCATGCCACCGGAACGATCTTCATCGCCGGCAAAAAGATCAGAGAGCGCGACACGACACGGCGGATCCGGCGCGGGCTGGCGCTGATCCCCGAGGACCGCCAGCGCGAAGGGCTGGTGTCGATCCTCTCGGTCGCCAGCAACCTGACGCTGGCCAGCCTGTCGCGGTTTGTCCGCATGTTCCATATCCGTGGCGCCAAGGAAAACCAGGCGGTGACGCAGATGGTGCGGGAGCTGGCGATCAAGGTCGCCAATCCGGCGCAAGAGGTCTCGTCGCTGTCGGGCGGCAACCAGCAGAAGGTGGTCATCGGCAAGGCGCTGCTCACCGGACCCAAGGTGCTGCTGATGGATGAACCGAGCCGCGGCATCGATGTCGGCGCCAAGGCCGACGTCTTCCGCACCATGCGCAAACTGTCCCGCGACGGACTGGGCATACTTTTCGCCACCTCGGATCTCGACGAGGTGATGGCGCTGTCCGACCGGATCGCGGTGATGAGCAATGGAAAACTGACCGGCATGTTCGATCGCGCCGAGGCGACGGAGGCGGCACTTGTCGCCGCATCGGCGCTTGGCCACGGACCGGTCCCGCACACGGAGAGCCACGTCCATGACTGACATCCCGGCCAAGGCTTCAGTTGCCTCCGCCTCGAGCGGCTCCGTCCTGCTGACGCTGATGAAGGCGAGGACGTTCATTGCGTTGATCGCTGTCCTGATCTTCTTCTCGATCGCGGCGCCGAATTTCCTGTCGGCCGCCAACCTGATCCTGATGTCGAAGCACGTGGCGCTGAACGCCTTCCTCGCCATGGGCATGACCTTCGTCATCGTCACCGGAGGCATCGACCTCTCGGTCGGCTCGATCGTCGGCCTGTGCGGCATGGTCGCCGGCTATCTCGTGCTCAACGGCATCGACCTGCAGGTCGGCTATACGATCTATTTCAACGTCTTCGAAATCGCACTGATCACGCTGGCGGTCGGCATATTGATCGGCGCCGTCAACGGATTGCTGATCACCAGGCTGAATGTCGCGCCGTTCATCGCCACGCTCGGCGTGCTCTATGTCGCACGCGGCCTGGCGCTGCTGTCGTCCGATGGCCGCACCTTCCCGAACCTTGTCGGCAAGCCCGATCTGGGTACGACTGGGTTCGGCTTCCTCGGCGCCGGCCGGTTGCTCGGCCTGCCGGTTTCGATATGGATACTTGTCGTCGTAGCACTTGGGGCGGCCTATCTCGCCAAATACACCCCGCTCGGCCGCCACATCTTCGCCGTCGGCGGCAACGAACGGGCGGCGCGGATTTCGGGCGTCAGGGTCAACATGGTGAAGATGTTCGTCTACATGTTCTCCGGCTTCTGCGCGGCGGTCGTCGGCCTGATCATCTCGTCCGAGCTGATGGCCTCGCATCCGGCGACCGGCGAGAGCTTCGAGCTCAACGCCATCGCAGCGGCGGTGCTCGGCGGCACCTCGATGTCGGGCGGCCGCGGCACGATCGGCGGCACCATCGTCGGTGCCTTCGTCATCGGCATTCTCTCCGACGGGCTGGTCATGATGGGGGTGAGCTCGTTCTGGCAGATGGTGATCAAGGGCCTTGTCATCATCGTCGCTGTCGTCGTCGACCAGGCGCAGCGCCGGCTGCAGAGCCGCGTGACGCTAATGCAGATGGCAAAGGCGGGCTGATGGCGGCGGAACTGCGTGGAGCGCTGATCGGCTGCGGCTTCTTTGCCGTCAACCAGATGCACGCCTGGCGCGACATCGCCGGTGCCTCGATCGTCGCCATCTGCGACCGCGATTCGGAACGGCTTAGGATAGTCGGCGACCAGTTCGGCATCACGCGGCGCTATACCGACGCGGCAGCACTTTTTGCCGCCGAAAGACTGGATTTCGTCGATATCGCCACCACCGCGCCGAGCCACCGTCCGCTTGTCGAGATGGCGGCGCGGCATCGCGTTCCGGCAATCTGCCAAAAGCCGTTCGCGCCGACGCTTGCCGATGCCAAGGCCATGGCGAAGGCCTGCTCTGACGCCGGCGTGCCGCTGATGGTGCATGAGAATTTTCGCTGGCAGTCGCCGATCCAGGCGGTGCACGCCGTGCTCGACAGCGGTGACATCGGCACGCCCTTCTTCGGGCGGATCTCGTTCCGCTCGGCCTATGACGTGTTTTCCGGCCAGCCCTATCTGGCGACGGGAAAGCGCTTCATCATCGAGGACCTCGGCATCCACAGTCTCGACATTGCCCGCTTTCTGCTGGGCGACGTTTCGACGATCACGACACGAACCGCTCGCATTAATCCTGAGATTGCCGGCGAGGACGTCGCAACCATGCTGATGGACCACGAGAGCGGCGCAACGTCTGTGGTCGATTGCAGCTATGCGACCAAGCTCGCCACCGAGCCGTTTCCGCAGACGCTGGTCGAGATCGACGGCAGCGGCGGCACGATCCGGCTCGAGCAGGATTACCGACTCACCGTCACCGGCAGGAACGGAACGGCGGTCAGCGACGTCTCGCCACCGCTGCTGCCATGGGCATCGCGACCATGGCACAACATCCAGGAAAGCGTCGTCGCCATCCAAAAGCACTGGGTCGATTGCCTGGCGAACGGGACCGAGCCGGCAACCTCGGGTGCGGACAATCTCAGGACATTGGCGCTGGTCGAGGCCGCCTATGCGGGCGCTGCGAGCCGTGAGCCGGTGCAGCTCGACACTTTGTTGAGATGACCGCCGACGCCTCCCTCCTTTATGGCACGCGCGCGGTCGGGGCCGAGCCGGTCAGGCTGCGCGCCGGCGCACTCAGCGCCGACTTCGTCAACGGCAATCTGCGCACCATCCGCCACGGCGGCACGGAAGTGCTGCGCACCATCGCTTATGTCATCAGGGACCGCGATTGGGGCACTTACGAGCCGGCGCTCACGGATTTAGTCATCGACCAGGGTGCCGACACTTTCTCCGTCAGCTATTCGGCAAGTTGCGTCGGACCAAAGGGAAGCCGGCTCGGCTTTCGCGCGACGATCGAAGGTTCCGCCGACGGCCAGCTGGTTTTCGACGTGAGCGCGCGTCCCGAAGACGATTTCGAGACCAATCGCTGCGGCTTCTGCATCCTGCATCCGATCGCCGGCCTGGCCGGCAGCCCGATCACCGTCGAGCACACCGACGGCAGCGTGGTGGAAACGAAGCTTCCGCAGCTGATCGACCCCTGGCAGCCTTTCAAGGATTTGCGGGCGATCACTCATGAGGTCCGGCCCGGCGTCACCGCCGAATGCCGGATGGAAGGCGACGTGTTCGAGATGGAGGACCAGCGCAACTGGTCGGACGCGTCCTACAAGACCTATGTCCGGCCGCTCGCGCTGCCATGGCCCTATATGCTGCCTGCCGGCGAGACTCTGCGCCAGACAATCAGCTTGCGCATCTCAGGCGACGTGAAGGCGCCGGCTGCCGCAACAGCCGCCGAACACGTCCGCGTCGAGCTCGGCGAAGCCGGACCGGCACTACCGGATATCGGCGTGATCATCTACCCGGATGAGGTCGAGGCGGCGCTGGCAAACCTGCCGACGCTGTCCGCGCTTGGTCCGCAACAGCTGACGTTCCACTACGACCCGACGTGTGGCCACGGCCTCGAAGCCTTGCAGTCCTATGCCCGGCTCGCCGCAGCCTGCCCGGTCGAGACGACGCTTGAATGCGTCGTTTCCTGCGTTGGCGATCTCGACGCTGAGCTTTCAGGCGTCGCCGATGCGGTGCGACAGGCCGGGCTGAAGCTCTCGGCCATCGCGGTTTCGCCCTCGGTCGACCGGCAGTCGACGCCGCCGGGCAGCGCATGGCCTGAATGTCCGCCGCTCGAGGACGTCTATGCCGCCGCGCGGCGCGCCTTTCCCGATATCCGCCTCGGCGGCGGCATGTTCAGCTATTTCACTGAGTTGAACCGCAAGCGCGTTCCCGCCGACTTGCTCGATTTCGTCACCCAC
Source organism: Mesorhizobium sp. M5C.F.Ca.IN.020.29.1.1 (assembly GCF_003997375.1). Taxonomy (NCBI): domain Bacteria; kingdom Pseudomonadati; phylum Pseudomonadota; class Alphaproteobacteria; order Hyphomicrobiales; family Phyllobacteriaceae; genus Mesorhizobium; species Mesorhizobium sp. M5C.F.Ca.IN.020.29.1.1. The sequence continues at coordinate 9,113 of NZ_RZSW01000123.1, forward strand.
TGCACATGCCCGATCGTGCACGCCGCCGACGATCTCAGCGTCATGCAATCGCTGGAGGCGCTGCCTTTCATCACTGCATCGGTGCGGGCGATCTTCGGGCCAAAACACTACCGGATCGGCCCGTCGACCATCGCCATGCGGCAGAACCCCTATGGCGGTGCGACCAAGGCCAATCCGCACCGTCAGCGCATCGCCATGGCCGACCGCGATCCTCGCCATGCCGGCATGTTCGCGGCAGCATGGACGATCGGCTATGCCGCGCGCGTCGCCCCGGCCGGGCTGGAGATGCTCACGCTGTCCAGCTTCACCGGACCGTTCGGCGTGCTGGCGGCATCCGGGGAACCCGTCGGCGAAGGTGAACCCCGGCCGATTTTCGAGGCTATCAAGGGTCTTTGCGAACTGGCCGGCTTCAGGCACATAGCGGCGAGGACTAGCGATGAGACGCGGGTGCTCACGCTGGCCGGCCGTTCTCCCGCGGGCCAGACCGTCATGTGGCTGGCGAATCTGACGGCGAGCGAAGTGACGGTTGATATTTCCGGGTTCGAACGACGCCACCTTGTGATGCCGCCTTACGCGATCACCCGGAGCCGGTGAAATCAGTTGCCGGAATTCATCACATAGAGCGCGCGCGAGCGCTCGAGGTGCTTGATCATCGCCTTCTCGGCTGCGTCCGCATCCTTCTGCTCGATGCGCCCGATGATCTCTTCGTGCTCGGTCAGCGTGAAGTTTTCCTTGCCGGTCCAGATCAGCATCTCGGTGTGATATTCCTTCAGCCAGCCAAGCATCGCTTCGCTGACCGCGACATAAATCGGGTTGCCGGATATTGCCGCGATCTGGGTATGAAACTTCATGTCGGCGGATATGAAGGCCTCGGAATCGCCGCGAAAGCTCCGCTGTTCGGCAACGGTTGCCCGCAGCCGCTGAACGTCCTCTGCTGTGGCCTTTTCGGCGGCCTGCCTGACCATGCCGCGCTCGAAGAAGATGCGGGCGTTCTTGAGGTGCTCCAGCGTGTCCTTCGATGACGACAGGATGATCTTGGCCGCGCCGTCGACCTGTTTGATGATCGACTTGGCAGTCAGCTGAAGCACTTTCGCCCGCTCGCCATGCGAGATCGCGACGAGACCCATATTGCTCAACGCCTGCATCGCTTCGCGGATCGCCGGCCTGCCGACCTCGAAGCGCTCCATCAGTTCGCGCTCCGACGGCATGTCGTCGCCTGGCTGCAATTCGCCACTGGTAATCAGGCGCTTCAGCCTCAAAAACACTTCGTCGGAAAGCTTGCGCCGGACGATCGGCTCCGAACGGTTCATCGTCGCGAATCACTCCTTGACCGGTGTCTATTTAGCATTGTCACCCACGATTCCCAGAATGCCTTTCCGGGCAGGATATCGCTTGCAATACTTATGTACTCATTATACCAGATTTCGAAGATCAGGGAAATTTTTTCGAACTATGATCACCCTCACCTATCGCATCGAGACCTCGGCGAGCATCGAGGCGCTGGCGGCCAAGATCGCCAGCGACCAGTCGACCGGAACCTTCGTCGCGCTGCCCGGCGAGACCGAAGAGCTCAAGGCGCGGGTGGCTGCACGCGTCCTGGCGATACGGCATCTGCCGGACGCCGATCGCTCGTCCCTTCCCGAAACCGGTGACGGGCCTTTCAGGCGCGCGGATGTCGACATCGCGTTTCCATTGGATGCCATCGGTACCGATCTTTCGGCGCTGATGACCATCGCCATCGGTGGCGCCTATTCGATCAAGGGCCTGTCCGGCATCCGCGTCGTCGACATGAAGCTGCCGGATGAGTATCGCAGCGCCCATCCGGGTCCGCAATTCGGCGTCACCGGCAGCCGCCGACTGACCGGCGTGGAGAACCGCCCGATCATCGGGACGATCGTCAAGCCGGCGCTCGGGCTTCGACCGCGCGAAACGGCGGAGATGGTGGGTGAGCTGATCGCGGCCGGCGTCGATTTCATCAAGGACGACGAGAAGCTGATGAGCCCGGCCTATTCGCCCCTGTCGGAACGGGTGAAGGCGATCATGCCGCTCGTCCTAGACCATGAGCAGAAGACTGGTAAAAAGGTCATGTATGCCTTCGGCATCTCGCATGCCGATCCTGACGAGATGATGCGCAACCACGATCTGGTGGCGAAGGCCGGCGGCAATTGCGCTGTGGTCAACATCAACTCCGTCGGCTTCGGCGGCATGGCTTTCCTCAGAAAGCGCTCCAGCCTGGTGATCCACGCCCACCGCAACGGCTGGGACATTCTCACCCGTCACCCCGGGCTTGGCATGGATTTCAAGGTCTGGCAGCAGTTCTGGCGGCTGCTCGGCGTCGATCAATTCCAGATCAATGGCATCGCCTCGAAATATTGGGAGCCGGACTGGTCATTCGTCGAATCCTTCAAGGCGGTGACCACGCCGATCTTTTCGCCGGATGATTGCGCGTTGCCGGTCGCCGGCTCCGGCCAGTGGGGCGGACAGGCCCCCGAAACCTACCGGCGAACCGGCCGAACGGTCGATCTTCTCTATCTCTGCGGCGGCGGCATCGTCAGCCATCCGAACGGGCCGGGTGCCGGCGTGCGCGCGGTGCAGCAAGCCTGGCAGGCGGCGGTCGATAATATCCCGCTGGCGGAGTTCGCCCTGACCCATCCCGAATTGGCGCGGTCGATCGAGAAATTCGGCGACGGCAAAGCAGCCTGACCCCATGCAAAATCTGCTTCTCAGCTACTATGGCGATGATCTCACCGGCTCGACCGACGTCATGGAGGCGCTCGAGCTCGGCGGTGTGCCGACCGTGCTGTTCATGCGCCAGCCGGACAAGGCTCTGCTTTCGCGGTTCAGGCATTGCCGTGCCATCGGCCTGGCCGGTACCAGCCGCAGCGAGACGCCGCAGTGGATGGACACGCATCTGCGGGGCGCCTTGGCCTGGCTGAAGACCCTGAACGCCGAGATCTGCCACTACAAGGTCTGCTCGACTTTCGATTCCAGCCCAACGATCGGCAGCATCGGCCGGGCGATCGAGATTGGCCGCTCGGTTTTCAGCCAGGAAAGCGTGCCGCTGGTGATCGGCGCGCCGCAGCTCAAGCGCTACACCGCCTTCGGCCATCTGTTCGCGACCTACCGCGACAAATATTTCCGTATCGATCGCCATCCCGTGATGAGCCGCCATCCGACCACGCCGATGGATGAATCCGATTTGCTGATCCATCTGTCGCGCCAGACAGACCTCACCTCGGGGCTGGTCGACCTCGCGACGCTGCAGTCAGCGTTCCGATCGGAAGTGTTCGATCGGCTGACCGAAAATGGCAGCGATATCGTGCTTTTGGACGTCGACAGCCGCGAGACTCAGGCGCTTGCCGGCAAGGAGATATGGCGCGTTCGCACGCCGGGCGGCTATTTCGTCGTCGGCTCCTCCGGGATCGAATATGCGCTGCTGGCCGAATGGGCGTCGAACCATACCGTCAGTGCCGAGTCCAGCTTTTCGCCGCCGGGCGCGGCCGACCGGATCGCGGTGGTCTCGGGCAGTTGTTCGCCGACAACGGAACGACAGATCCGGCATGCTTTGACGGACGGTTTCGACGGGATCGAGGTGGACCCTGTCGAACTGGTCTCAGAGGATTCCGACAAGGCGATCGCTCGTGCGGCAGCAAGCGGTCGCGCCAGTCTGGAGGCCGGGCGCAGCGTCGTCCTCTACACGGCGCTTGGACCAGCAGCCGACCGCGGCGCCGAAATCGACCGGCAGGCAGGCGCCCGCCACAAGCTTGGCCGCGGCCTCGGCGAACTTCTTCGCGAGCTGACGATCGAACAAAAGTTGCAGCGCGTGGTCATCGCCGGCGGCGACACGTCGAGCCATGCACTCGGCCAGATGGGCGTCGATGCGCTGACGGTGCGGATGCCGCTGCCCGCCTCACCAGGTTCGCCGCTCTGCGTCGCCCACTCGCGCGTCAAGACGATCGATGGGCTGGAAGTTGCGCTCAAGGGCGGACAGGTCGGAACCGATCGCTATTTCTGCGC
>NZ_RZSW01000124.1:0-13064 GCF_003997375.1 Mesorhizobium sp. M5C.F.Ca.IN.020.29.1.1
CTGTAGGTTGTTGTTTTATGCATGTCGTTATCGCAAAACCGCTGCACACTTTTGCGCGACATGCATTAGCCGCCACTGGCCGCCAGCACGATCGCCGCGCGCAATTCCTCAAGGCCCTCGCTCTTTTCCGACGACGTGGCGAGAACGAACGGAAACGCGGCCGGCCGCTTCTTGATCTTGCGCAGTGTCTCTTCGATCAATCGCGGCACGCCGGCCGCCTTGATCTTGTCGGTCTTGGTCAGCACGATCTGGTAGGAGACGGCCGCCTTGTCGAGCAGCGACAGCACTTCGTCATCCCTGGACTTGATGCCATGGCGGGCGTCGATAAGCACATAGACCCGCTTCAGCGTGACCCGGCCCTTGAGATAGTCGAAGACGAGTTTCGTCCAGTTGTCGACCTTCTCCTTGGGCGCGGTGGCGTAGCCGTAGCCCGGCATGTCGATCAGCGCCATCGGCGGCAGGTCGGCGCCTTCGCCGGAAAATCCACCCGGAACGAAATAATTGAGTTCCTGCGTCCGCCCCGGCGTGTTGGACGTGCGCGCCAGCCCCTTCTGATTGACCAGGGCGTTGATCAGCGACGATTTGCCAACATTCGAGCGGCCGGCAAAGGCGATCTCCGGCGGCCCCTCCGGCGGCAGGAACTTCATTGCCGGCACGCCGCGGATGAAGATCCACGGCCGCGTGAACAGCTCGATGCCGATCACGGTCTTGTTCAACGCGTTCAAACCGCTGCCTCCAGAAGAGAAATATCGGCGCCACGAATGGCATTGAGGTTGCGGCTGATCTTTTCCACCGGCCAATCCCACCACGCCGCCGCCAAAAGCCGCCAGATGGTCCTGTCGTCGAACCGCATCTTCACCACCTTGGCCGCATTGCCGGCGACGATCGCATAGGGTGGCACGTCATGCGTCACCACCGATTTTGCCGCAACGATGGCGCCATGGCCGATCGTCACGCCGGGCAGGATCGCCGCTTCCATGCCGATCCATACATCATTGCCGAGCACTGTGTCGCCGCGCAATTCCTTCGACCAGTTAGCCGGGTCGAAACCCTCATCCCAGCCATGACCGAAGATGTTGAACGGATAGGTCGAAAAGCCGGACATGGCATGATTGGCGCCGTTCATGATGAAGCGCGCGCCCTCGGCGATGGCGCAGAACTTGCCGATGATCAGCCGGTCGCCGATGAATGGATAATGATGCAGCACGCACCGCTCGGCGAATTTGTCCGGCCCGTCCGGATCGTCATAATAGGTGAAGTCGCCGATCTCGATGTTCGGCGCCGTGACCAGTCCCTTCAGGAAACCGACGCGGGTATGCATCGGGATCGGGTGCTTGATGTTGGGGTTGGGTCCGATCATGGTGTGGCTCCATCGCCGAAAAACAGGCAAGGTCAAAATAGCGCGATCCGCCCGGCAGCCAACCGCGTGCGCAGCGGATCATCCTTACCTGTTCATCGACGGAGCGCTCCTGAAACGACAGCGAGCTTATAGGGATGTGTCGCGGCGGCGTCTACCGCCGGGCCGACGGGTTTCGCCGCTCGCCGGCGGCTCGGCTCGTCCCAACAAAAAAGCCCCGGTCCGGGGCTTTTCTGGATTCACAAAAAGCGAGCGCCTTCTATTCCGCCGGCGACGGTTTCTTCCGGAACAGCGCGACCAGATTGTCCCACAATTCGATCTTGGCGCCCTGCCGCTTCATGATCACGCCTTGCTGGATGATCGAAAGCAGATTGTTCCAGGCCCAGTAGATGACGAGGCCGGCCGGAAAACCGGCCATCATGAACGTGAAGACCACCGGCATCCAGGTGAAGATCATGGCCTGTGTCGGGTCCGGCGGCGTCGGGTTCATGCGCATCTGCAGGAACATGGTCAGGCCCATGATCAGCGGCCAAACGCCGATCATCAACATGTCCGGCAGAGCGATCGGAATGAGGCCGAACAGGTTGAAGATCGAGGTCGGGTCGGGCGCCGCCAGATCCTGGATCCAGCCGAAGAACGGTGCGTGTCGCATCTCGATGGTGATGTAGAGCACCTTGTAGAGCGCGAAGAAGACCGGAATCTGCAGCGCCACCGGCCAGCAGCCGGCGAGCGGATTGATCTTCTCGGTTTTGTAGAGCTCCATCATCGCCTGTTGCTGCTTCATCTTATCGTCCGCGTATTTCTCGCGGATCTCGAGCATCTTGGGCTGCACCTTCTTCATGTTCGCCATCGACGCGTAGGACTTGTTGGCGAGCGGATAGAAGACGGCCTTGACGACGACGGTGGTGGCCAGGATCGCCAGGCCGAAATTGCCGAAGAATTTGTACATAGTGTCGATCAGGTAGAACATCGGCTTGGTGATCCAGATGAACCATCCCCAGTCGATCAAACGGTCGAACAGCCTGATATGGCGATCTTCCGCATAGGCGTTGACCTTGGCGACTTCCTTGGCGCCGGCGAAGATTTCGGTCTCGACCGTCGCCGACTGGCCGGCATCAACGGTGATCGGGTCGGTGAGGAAGTCGGCTTGGTAGCGCGGGCGGCCGTCCTCGAAATAAGCGTAACGCGGCTGGAACGGCTGCTTCTCGGTCGGCACCAGCGTCACCGCCCAGTATTTGTCGGTGATGCCCAGCCAGCCATCGGTCGACTTGCCCGGCGTGTACTGCTTGTCCTCCTCGACGGCCGCGTATTTGTGTTCCTGCAGGCCTTCCGTGCCGGTGACGCCGATCAGCCCTTCATGCAGCACATAGATGCTGGCAACGGCAGGCTTGTCGAAGCGGGTGACGCGGCCGTAATTCGACAGGGTGACTGGGGTTGAGCCTGAATTCTGCACCGTGTCCGAGACCGTGAACATATAGTCGCTGTCGACGGAGAAGGTGCGCTTGAAGGTCAGGCCCTTGTCGTTGGTGAAGCTCAGCGTAACCGGGGTCGCCGGCGTCAGCGTCGCATTGCCATCGACGGTCCACACGGTTTCCGGGCCCGGCACCGTGCCGGTCTTGTCGCTGCCGACAAATCCGATCTCGGCATAGTAGCCAGTGGGCAACGCTGCCGGGTTGAGCAGTTCGATCTCGGGCGAGTTTTTGTCGACCGTAAGCGTGTAGTGCTTGAGCTTGAGGTCGTCCAGACGGGCGCCGGTGAGATTGATCGAGCCCTCCAGGCTCGGCGTGTCGATCCTGACGCGCTTCGTCGACGCCAGCGCCTGCTCGCGGCCGGCAGGCGTCGCGCCATCGGTCCCCGGTGCATTGGGTGCATTAGGAATTGCGCCTTGCTGCGGCACCGGCGTTTCGCTGCTGCCAGGACTGGCGCCTTCGGCCGCCTTCTTCTGCTCCGCAATCCGCTGCTCTTGTATACGGGCCGCCTCGCGTTGCGCCTCGCTGTAAGGCATCACGTAAAAATACTGCCAAAGCGACAGGATCAGCACCGACAGCGCGATGGTGATGAAGAAGTTCCGGTTGTTTTCCATCGAAAGCCTTGGCCTATCGTGTTCCGCGCAGTCTGCGGGAGAGTTCGGCCTTCAACTGGCCGAACGGAATGGTAAGCACATCTTCGCGCCCCACGATGACATAGTCATTGCCAGGCTCCATGTCACCCGCGGCATGCGTGCGCACGGCTTCTCTCAGCCGCCGCCGGATGCGGTTGCGGACGACTGCATTGCCGACCTTCTTGGTGACCGTATAGCCGACGCGAGGCGCCTCTGCGTCGCTGCGGCCCAGAACCTCGACGAGAAAAAGCCGCCCGCGGCGCTTCTCGCCACGCCGGACAGCCAGGAATTCCGCGCGTTTCAGAAGCCGCTTGGGATGTGCTCCCACTGGCTTGCCGGTTGCGGGCAACGATCTCGTCTTCCGTTCAGGCGCTGAGCCGCTTGCGACCGCGGTTGCGGCGGGCTGCGACGACGCCACGACCACCCTTGGTGGCCATGCGGGCACGAAAACCGTGCCGGCGTTTGCGGACGAGTTTGGACGGTTGGTAAGTACGCTTCATTTGTTTTAATACCGCGGGGTGCGGCCCTTCTTGATTCTGTCACTCTGTAACAGGAGCTTTGCCGGGCCGGCTTTGGCGCGATCGAAACCGCGCCGGAACGAATGGCCCGAGCGTGAGCGGGCTTATAGAAAGAAGGGTTTTGGAAGTCAATCCGGCGCCGACATCCGGCACCTCAGCCGATTGGCTGAGGTGTGGTGGTCGAAGTCTTGGCGGTATCATCCCGTATTGGGACGAAGGATGAAATTGGCAAAAAAGCCGCAATGGCCTAATCTCGTTTGATCAAGCGATCGTGAAGAAAAGCAGCATGAGTGAAATCCCATCCGCGGAGGAAAGGACCGATCGGGCGACCGCGGCCGCCCGGAGGGTGCCTTTGTCGCGTGGATTGTCGACAAAGCTCCTGCTGCTCACCATCGTCTTCGTGCTCCTGGCCGAGGTCCTTATCTTTCTGCCCTGGATCGCCAGCTACCGGCTGAGTTGGCTGAAGGAGAGGCTGAGCACCGCTGCGGCCGTCTCGATCGTGTTGGTGCAGGGAGAGCCCGCCTCGCTGTCCCGCGCCGCCCAGAACGACGTGCTGATGGCGATCGGCGCCAAGGCGATCGCCGTGCGCGACGGCGGCGTCTCGCGGCTTCTGGTCGTGGCTGAGATGCCGCCGCACGTCGATGAGCATATCGACATCGCCAATGTCGGCCTGGTCGAGGGCATGACCGGCGCTTTGGACACGCTGTTTTTCGGCGGCGAGCGGATGCTGCGCGTTTTCGGCCCGGTCGGCGACAGCGACAAGGAATTCGAGTTGATCATGCCCGACTACAGCCTGCGCGATGCCATGCTCATCTATTCGCGCAACGTCGCCTTCGTCTCGCTGCTGATCTCGCTGTTCACCGCCATGCTGGTCTATGCCGCAATAGACCTGATCATGATCGGCCCGATCCGGACGATGACGCGCTCGATGCTGGCCTTCTCCGAGGCGCCGGACGACCCCGGGCGGATCATCCGCCCTGCTGCCCGCGCCGACGAGATCGGCGTTGCAGAGCGCGAGCTCTCGCAGATGCAGGAGCGGCTGCAAAAGATGCTCTCCGAGCAGAAGCATCTCGCCGACCTTGGCCTCGCCGTGTCGAAGATCAACCATGATATGCGCAACATCCTGGCGTCGGCGCAGCTGATGTCGGATCGTCTGCGCCAGGTCAAGGACCCGACCGTGCAGGCCTTCGCGCCGAAACTGCTGCGGGCGCTCGATCGTGCCGTGTCCTATTCGGAAGGTGTGCTCGCCTATGGCCGCACCCAGGAGCCGCCGCCCTCGCGCCGCAGGCTTAGGCTGCGCCAACTGGTCGACGACGTCCACGGCCTGCTCGACACCGAAGGCGGCATCGAATTCGTCAATGCCGTCGATCTGGCTTTCGAGGTGGATGCCGATTCCGATCAGCTTTTTCGCGTGCTCACCAATCTTTGCCGCAACGCCGTGCAGGCGATGGCGGCGGACGCGGAAAGTGCGGTGGTGCGCCGGCTGGAGGTGTCGGCCGAGCGCGTCGGCAGCGTCAGCCGCATCACCGTCACCGACACCGGCCCCGGCCTGCCGCCGAAAGCGCGCGAGAACCTGTTCGCGGCGTTCCGCGGCTCGGCCCGCAGCGGCGGCACCGGGCTCGGCTTGGCAATCGCCTATGAATTGATCCGCGCCCATGGCGGCACGGTGGAGCTTGTCGAAAGCAGAGGCGGCCGCACCACCTTCGCGGTAACCATTCCCGACCAGCCGGTCCGGCTCGACCAGGCCCGCAACGGCCTGCGCCGCCCGGCCTGATCCTTGCCCACCCGATCCTCGTCAACGCACGAACAACAAAACTTTTGCCGGATCGGCTTGCTTTTCGGAAATTCAGTCGCTAGGGAACACGTCACATCGCGGCCGGTCGTTAAGGATCGGATCGCGGGCCATGCAAGCATGGCCTGTTGCGCGCCCGTAGCTCAGCTGGATAGAGCACCAGACTACGAATCTGGGGGTCAGGAGTTCGAATCTCTTCGGGCGCGCCATTGTTTCAATGACTTAGCAGCACGCCGCAGACTAAAATCACCTAATTAGTCTGCGATTTAGTCTGCGGACTCCTCACCGCAGCCACTATGGCTCGACAACTTGGCCACTCTTACGGATTGAGCTCCTGCTCCTTTGGTTCAGTCACGTTCGCTCGAGTCGGGGCTGTTGTAGGGTAGTTCGGCGCCCGCCAAGATCGCGCTCATGGCTGACACACGATCGAGCCCCTGGCGGAAACGTACGACATGCGCGCGCGGCTTTGACCCCTCACATCATTCGGCGGAGGTAATAGGGACACGTCATGACCAAGGCTTTGCCATGGAACCGAATTTTGCGATGAGAACGGCGAGCGTCGCAGCGAAAAGTACATAAGCAAGCACGGCCTGCCATGCTCCCATGGGCAAACCAATCATCAGCAGCGTATCGTTCCCGCCGGGAATAAGCAGCGCACCCAATCCCATAAGGATACCCGCAAGCGTTCTCCCGATTGCAGTCTTGACTGTCGGCCATTTCAGCGTGAAGCGCCGCTTCATAAATCTTGCGGAAGCAAAGCTGCCCGCGAACATGCAGACAGAGATCACGGCGCCAGCGACAGGTATCGAAACGACCGATCCGATCGGTGCTGTGATCGAGAACCCGGGTTCGAAAATTGCCACCAGCGTAAAGGTGATCCCGATCGCTCCCATCGACAGGGTCAGCCGCATGAAGTTGGAATCGGACCTTCGTGATACACCGAACCTCAGCGCCAGAACGGCCAACAGTGCAAGTGCGATAAGCGCCGGCCCAACCGGCAGCGAAGCACTTGTAGGCGGCTGATCCGGAACCAGGTCGAACAGAGATTCGGCGTAAAACACCGCAAGGATGCCGAGAAACGCGAATCCGAAGTCAATTTCGCCATTTCCTATATGCCCAACCGAGCCGAACACGCATGCACCGTTCAGATACGTACCAAGCCCGAACAACATGGTTGCCGGAACCAGATAGATGAGTGGCAACCAACCTTGCGGCATCATCGGCGACGCTTTGAGGATTGCGTAGACGAGCGCTGCCAACACGGCGCCCTCGACGAGCACGATGAATCGCGCCGGCCTCTTCTCCGAGACCAATTCCCTCGTGGCAATGACTGTGCAGATCGATCCCTGGTTAAGGGCGAAGCCGAGGACAAATCCCAACACCCCCAGTAAAGCAATACCCGCCCAAGTATCCTTGCTTGCTTCCGCAAGGCTCGACCCGGATATGTTCATGAGGAGTTCGCTCATTTGGCAACCGGAATCGCCCCCGCTGAGTTTGCGGAGAAGCCGCGGACGAAGTCGATCACCTTGGCCGAAGACATTTCGCACGGCCGCAGGTGAACCTCGCCCGCCGGGGTATGATAGAGATTGAAGCTGACGATGTCGCGGCCCCCGAGTTCACGGGCGAACAGTCTCGTGCAGCCAGTCGACCGGTCGATGGTGACACCATAGGCCGATCCGCCATAGCTGCCCCGTGCGAAGCCATTGGGAAGTCTTCCAAGACTGTCGAGGAAAGCCGAGAGCTCATCTGCTTTGGTCATCTCTGCCTTTAACCTTGCCTCTCGTTTGATCATCCGATGAGCTCTGCTGGTGTGCTTGTAGGCGAGAAGTGGAACTCGGCCTGCTGCAAACCTCTTGCCTGAATGCCTTCGATCAGAACCGGCCGCATCGACGAGGCACGACGGAATGTGTATCGGCTCCCCGTTATTTACGGATGCAGACGAGCTTGCCCGGCTATTCGGCCGCGGCCCGCCGGGGCAGCACCCAGTCCGAGCGCGGGTAGTGGCAACTGTAGCCGCCGGGGTAGCGCTCCAGGTAGTCCTGGTGCTCCGGCTCCGCTTCCCAGAAGTCTCCCGCCGGCTCCACCTCGGTCACCACTTTGCCTGGCCACAATCCCGAAGCGTCCACATCTGCGATAGTGTCTTCGGCTATCCGCCTCTGCTCATCGTCCGCGTAGTAGATCGCGGACCGGTAGGAACTTCCGTAGTCGTTGCCTTGTCGGTCCCTCGTGGTGGGATCATGAATCTGGAAGAAGTACTCCAGTATTCGACGATAGCTGATTTTCGATGGGTCGAAGATGATCTCTATGCCCTCGGCATGGTTGCCGTGATTGCGGTAGGTCGCGTTGGGCGCGTCGCCGCCGGTATATCCGACGCGGGTGCGGACGACGCCCGGCAGCTTGCGGATCAGGTCCTGCATGCCCCAGAAGCAACCGCCCGCCAGAACAGCTTTCTCGGTCATTCTAGATCTCCCTTTACGAGGTTGAGGTAGGCGCCGTAGCCCTCGGCCTCCATTTCGTAGCGCGGAATGAAGCGCAACGCCGCGGAATTGATGCAGTAGCGCAACCCACCCTGGTCTTCGGGACCGTCGGGAAAGAGATGGCCAAGATGACTGTCGCCATGCACCGAGCGAACTTCGGTGCGGATCATACCATGCGAGTCGTCTCGCAGTTCGTTGACGTTTGCCGCCTCGATCGGTGTCGTGAAGCTCGGCCAGCCGGTTCCGGAGTCGAACTTGTCGGTAGAGGAAAACAGCGGTTCGCCGGAAACGACGTCGACATAAATGCCCGGCTCCTTGTTGTCATGATACTCCCCTGTGAAGGGGCGCTCAGTTCCATGCTCCTGGGTTACGCGATACTGCGCCGGCGTGAGCTTGCTGACCGCTTCCTTGGTCTTTGCGTATTTCATCACCTGCTCCATGATTTCGACGTTGGGTCCAAATTTCGCGGGACGTCACGGGGTTGCCAAGGCGGATGTTCAGCCTTTGCACAACAGATGCAACAACAGCTGCCACTATGCTATTGCACGAAGGTGTTGGCGATACTTTCGCATCGGCTTGCATGACCAGCGGGCGGTCCGACGGGAGGTACGGGTATCAAGAATACACGGCAAGTGCCGACCGGAGCAGCCATTGGCGACCAAACATCGGGGGAGCAGCCTTAGCGCTTGGAAGCACCAACCCGCGCAATGGTCAGGTCTTGGGTTCCGGAGGACAAAACCACCAGAGCCGACATGCCGGGCCGCAGACGATCGAGTTCGGGTTGCCCTGGATCGAAGGTGATCTTGACCGGTATACGCTGGACGATGCGGGTGAAATTACCGGTTGCGTTGTCGGGCGGCAGGAGCGCGAACTGCGCCCCGCTGGCCGGCGACAGACTCTCGACGCGCCCCTCGAATTCTCTCCCGGGGATGGCGTCGATCGAGATCGCCATACAGTCTCCAACCCGCAGCCCCGCAATCTGCGTCTCCTTGAAATTGGCTGTGACCCAGAAATTTCGGGGCACGACCGCAACCAGCAGGGTACCTGCGCGGACGTATTGCCCGACCCTGGCCTGGCGTTCACTCACCCAACCGTCAGCGGGCGACCGCACCATGGTACTTTCAAGTTCGATCTCGGCCAGCTCAAGAGCCGCCGTCGCTGCGGCGATGTCGGCCTCGATCTGCGGGCGCTGGGTCTCGAGCACCTGCATCTGCTGCCGAGCCGCAGCCAGGTTTGCCTGGAATTCGGCGATCTTCGCGCGCGCCCGTAGATGGTCCGCCTCCGTTTGGTCGCTTATTGACTGCGAGGCCCAACCGCCTGTGGTCAGTTTCTGAGCACGCTCGAAATCGCGCGCGGCGCGGTTGGCGTCGGCTTCGGCGCCTTGTAGAGCGGCGATTGCCTGTTCAATAACAACGCGCTGCAAGTCGATCCGGCTCGATAGATTGGCGAGCAAGGCGCGCTGCATGGCCACTCCGGCTGCAGCTTGGTCAACCCGAGCGCGATAGTCGCGGTCATCAATCCGGAACAGGATGTCCCCAGCTTTCACCGCCTGGTTATCACTCACGGCGACTTCGATGATGTAGCCGCCGACCTTCGGACTGATGGGCGTGACATCACCGCGCACATAAGCATTGTCGGTCGACGTCGAACTGAGAACCGTGAGCCATCGGCCCGGCTGTAACGAAGTCGCCGCAGCGGCGAACACGGCTCCTGCTACGAGAAGACTGCTCAATCCGGCGCTTAGCAGATTCATGGTTGCGCTCCTGCGCCACCGCTCAGCGGCCGCAAGGGTGGCGAGCGGCCGATCGCGACGGTCGCGATTGCACCGATCAACAACATGGCGACGACCAGAAGGAAGGCCTCATTGAACGCCAGGACCCACGCCTCGCGTCGTGCGGTCGAAGACAAGAGCGCGACCGCGCGGGCTGTCGTGCCGTTGTCGTCGACAAGCCGGTTCGCGAGCGCTCCCGCGACGGTTGTCAGACGATCAGCATCGAGGGTGTGGTAGAGCGAAATGTTCTCGGTAATGACGTTGGAGTGAAACTTTTCACGCTCGCCGACGAAATGCGACACCAAGCCGACGCCAAGGGTGGCGCCTCCGAGCGTCGTTGCGTTGAAAGCAAGCGAAGCCGTCGGAAGGTCTGTAGGCTTCAGCACTGAAGTGCCGACGACCATGGCCGGAACAAGAAACAGCAATTGGCCGATCGAAAAGACCACGAGCGTCAGACGGAATTGATCGGCGGCGAAGAGCGCGGTGCCGTCGAGCAGCAACGCGGCCCCGACGGCGCACAGCGCAAAGCCGAATGTCATGACCGTGCGCATCTCGAAGCGATGCATGAGATGCCAGACTAGCGGCAATGCAACGAACTGCGGGATTGCCGCCCACAGCATCAGCCCAGCGATCTCTAAGGGCCGATAGCCTTGAATTACCGCAAGGAACTGCGGAACGAGATAGGAGGTCACAACCAGGCTGACGCGAAACACCAGGTTGAGCGCGATCGGAATTCCGAATTTTCGTGTAACCAGCAGCTTGGGGGATATGATCGGCAACGGCGAGAACCCCACCAGAAATCCGAATCCGGCCCAGGCGGCGATCGAACCTGTTGTGCCCCAAAAGATCGTTTCGTGCTCGAACCAGAAACGTCGCGTGCCCTGACTGAGCACGAGAGTTAGCGTCGCCAATGCAAGCGACAGCAGGGCCAGGGCGAACCAATCGGTCTTGAGGGCCGACCAATCTGGTCTTTCCTGATGTGGCGCCCAGATGTGCGCAGCGAGGGCCAAGGTCGCACCGATACCGGCCTGGATCACGAACAGAGTCTGCCAGCCAAAACTGTCTTCGACAAAGCCGGCGATGACCGGTCCTAGCGAGCCGGGGAACAGAAGCACGAAAGCGAGCAAAGTCACGCCGAACGGAAGGCGCGGCCCGCCCGTAACCATAAAGACGGCGACGAATGCCGCAGGACCGAAACCGCCGGCCACAAACCCCTGGATCGTGCGTAGTGCGATCATCACCTGGAGGTCGGGGGCTGTGGTGCAGGCCAACGCGGTGACGGCAAAGGTGGTAGAGCTCACCACGAGATATCGGCGGATGCCAAAAAATTTGATAAAAGGGCCCGAGGTGACGATCCCCGCAAAACTGGCCATCGTATACACCGTCAAGATCCACGACGCCTCGTCGGGTGTGGAAAAGAGGCCACCTTGGACGTCGGCGATAGTGGTCGACGGGAACTGCGCCGAAAGGCCAATGAACAGTGACCCGCCCAAGCCGGTAGCAAGAAACAGAACCCTACTTGGTGTCAGCGCATTCTGCATCGTCATGATGGTGAAGCCACCGCATCTCTTTCCTCGCACTGGTGATCCCCAACGCTATCGCCTAGCCGCATGAAGTCTATTGTATGAAGGTGTCGCCGATACTTTGGGATCGCTTGACGACGTGCAACTGCCGTCAGAGAGACTCCGGCGCTCCGGGGTTGGCCGGAAGCCGACATTTGCTTGCCACCTACCAGCGGGTTCGTCGTTCGGTGAACGCCCCGGCAGTCAGATCTCAACATCCGCTGCCCAGCAACAGAACCGATCCGATAGTATCGCCGATACTATCGAGCAATAGATTTGTCTCTGTTGAGAGCCGATTTCTGTACCGCACTCCAAGGATACAGCGGGGTCAATTCCCTTCCCCGGAAAATTCGCTACCAATAGGAGATCAACCATGCCCCATAAAATCGCTGTTCTGGTGGGAAGCCTCCGCGCCGGTTCGCTCAATCGGAAGATCGCCGAGCTGCTTGTCCGGCTGCGACCCAATGAACTCAGCCTTGAGATTGTCGGGATCGCTGATCTGCCGTTCTACAATGAAGACATCGAGGAGAACGCGCCGCCGGAGTGGCAGGAATTCCGCGAACGCATCAAAGCGGCAGACGCCGTTCTCTTCGTGACGCCGGAGTATAACCGATCCGTTCCGGGAGCGCTCAAGAACGCAATTGATGTGGGGTCCCGTCCATATGGAGCAAGCGTGTGGAACGGAAAGCCAGGTGGGGTGATCACGGCTTCGCCGGGCGCAATCGGGGGGTTCGGGGCCAATCACCACCTCCGCCAGATGTTCGTTTTCCTCAACGTCCTAGTCATGCAGCAACCTGAAGCCTACTTGAGCCACGCTAGCGAAATCTTCGACGAGAGTGGGGCACCGGCAGATGAGAGGACTCTGGAATTTCTCACCAATTTCCTTGACGCTTACGCCCAGTGGGTGACGGCGTGTCTTAGCCATGCAGATGTCGGCCAGAAACGTTCAAACTCACACGCTAGCCGCACCTTGGTGAGCGCTTGAAAGCCCGCGAAGGCGATGTCAAGTGACAAGTATCGGGCGGAAGACGTCTCCCGCTCGGTGTTTGAACCTGCGACGATGTAGGCCCCGGCGCCCTCTGGCAGTCGGCGAGAACCATGCCGATCAGTTCGCGATAGCGGCACGGACATGTTGGGTAATCGTTTCAATCGATTCATCCAAGCGTCACGCTGTGGGCCAAACCGCTCCGCTCAGCGCTTCTTGAACTCTGGACTCCGTCCCTCAGAGTGAATGGCCTGGCGCCGTTAAGGCGAAACGCCATCTGGCCGGCAGATGAGCTGACAGCTAACACCTGTTGCGAACTCGTCCACGCGCGGCCCACGTCGGCTGCCTGGTTTCGGATTGGATCGTTACTTCACCAAAGCCAACACGAAAGTATTGCCGATACTATCGTGCAATAGATTTTCCGCCACTGACAGTCGATCTGTACGTCACGTCCCGAATTGATCGAAGGCAGAGGAGGCTCGGATGCCAGCAATGTCGTTA
>NZ_RZSW01000125.1:0-13032 GCF_003997375.1 Mesorhizobium sp. M5C.F.Ca.IN.020.29.1.1
GCCGCGTCCATGGCGCAAAGGCCAACACATATACGTCAGGCGTCATCTGCGCCAAGGTCGCCCGCTATGCCGATCGCGTCCATCACCCCGACCGCTTGTTGAAGCCACTGATCCGCGCCGGCGCCAAAGGCGAGGGCGTCTGGAAGGAAGCGAGCTGGGAGGCCGCACTCGACCTCGTCGCCGAAAAATTCATTGCGGCCGAGGCAAAATGCGGCTCGGAGACGGTCTGGCCCTATTACTATGCCGGCACGATGGGGCTGGTGCAGCGCGACGGCATCGAGCGGCTGCGCCACGCGAAAAAGTACTCCGGCTTCTTCGGTTCTATCTGCACCAACCTGGCTTGGACCGGCTGGATGATGGGCGCCGGGGCGTTGCGCGGTCCCGACCCGCGCGAGATGGCCAAGTCCGACTGCGTGGTGATCTGGGGCACCAATGCCGTGGTCACCCAGGTCAACGTCATGACCCACGCGATCAAGGCGCGCAAGGAACGCGGCGCCAAAATCGTCGTCATCGACGTCTACGAGAATGCGACGATGAAGCAGGCCGATCTCGGCCTGGTGCTGAAGCCCGGCACCGACGGCGCGCTGGCCTGCGCGGTGATGCATGTGCTGTTCCGTGACGGCATGGCCGACCGCGCCTATTTGGAAAAATACACCGACGACCCGCACGGTCTGGAAGCGCATCTTCGGACGAGGACGCCGCAATGGGCGGCTGACATTACCGGGCTTTCCCTCGACGAGATCGAGGCCTTTGCCCGTCTCGTCGGAACGACGAAGAAAACCTATTTCCGCCTCGGCTACGGCTTCTCGCGCCAGCGCAACGGCTCGGTCAACATGCATGCCGCAGCCTCGATCGCCGCGGTCACCGGCTGCTGGCAATATGAGGGCGGCGGCGCCTTCCATTCCAATTCGGGTATCTTCAAGCTGAACCAGGAACTGCTGGAAGGCACGCGGATGCGCGACCCCGCGATCCGCCATCTCGACCATTCGCGCATCGGCCCGGTGCTGACCGGGGCGGCGGATGCGCTTTATGGCGGCCCGCCGGTGACGGCGCTGCTGATCCAGAACACCAATCCGGTCAATGTCGCGCCGGAGCAGCGGCTGGTGAAGCAGGGCTTTCTGCGCGACGACCTGTTTTCCTGCGTGCACGAGCAGTTCATGACCGACACCGCAAAACTCGCCGATGTCGTGCTGCCGGCGACGATGTTCCTCGAGCATGACGATGTCTACAAGGGCGGCGGCAACCAGCACATCACGCTCGGTCCGAAGCTGATCGACCCGCCGGAAGGGCCGCGCACCAACCATTTCGTCATCGAGGAACTCGGCAAGCGGCTCGGTGTTGGCGACAGGCCTGGCTTTGGCATGACCGAGCAGCAGCATATCGACATCATTTTGGGCAAGCGCGGGCTCGGCAGTTTTTCGAGCCTCAGGGAAGAAAAGTGGCTCGATTTGCAGCCGGATTTCGAGGCGGCGCATTTTATTGACGGCTTCGGCCACGCGGACGGAAAATTCCGCTTCCGCGCCGACTGGACCGGGCAGGCGGCGCCCAACCGGCCGCCGAAAAGCATGGGCCTGTTCGGGCCGGTGGCAAGCCTGCCGGACTTCCCCGACCACGTCGACCTGATCGAGGTGGCGGATGCGGCGCATCCGTTCCGGCTGACCACCTCGCCGGCGCGCAATTTCCTCAACTCGACTTTTTCGGAGACGCCGGTGTCTAAGGCCAAGGAGGGCCGGCCGGAACTGCTTTTGCATCCGGACGATGCGGCAGCCTATGGGCTGGCCAATGGCGACCGCGTCGAGATCGGCAATGCGCGGGGCGAAGTCGTGCTGCACGCAAGATTGTTCGAGGGCATCAGGCGCGGCGTCGTAATCGCCGAAGGTATCTGGCCGAACAGCGCCCACGAGCGCGGCGAGGGCATCAACGTCCTGACCGGCGCCGACGCGCCGGCGCCCTATGGCGGTGCTGCGTTCCACGACAATAAGGTCTGGCTGCGCGCGGCGAAGTGAAGCGTCGGAACGATATATCCATCCGGCCGTTTTTGCGTGGGCGGGTGGAGGTATGGTGATGGCAGAAGCGTTGGCGGCGCCGGACCCCATCGGAAGGACACTTTCGTCCGGTGAACTCGTAACCACGATGTCGCACTTTCATCGCGCCGAGATTCTGCGCATGACGGGGTGGCGCGACCGCCTGGACCGGACGAGCAATTGGGCCATAACGGTTGTCGCGGCGATGTTGTCCGTCTCGCTTTCGACGGCCACCGCGCATCACGGCGTGCTGCTTTTTGCCATGCTGCTTGTCTTGTTGCTGCTGTGGATAGAAGCGCGGCGGTATCGCTTCTTCGACGTTTACCGGGCCCGCGTGCGCCAGTTCGAACGGCACTATTTCGCGCAGATTTTCTCGCCGCAGCCGGACTTCGCGTCCGATTGGCTGTTGGTCGTCGGAGAAAGCCTGCGCGCTCCAAAATTCCTCATTTCGCAACGAGCGGCGTTGGCGCGCCGTCTTCGTCGAAACTACATCCACATGCTGCTGATCCTGCTGATGGCCTGGATCCTGAAACTGTCGACTCCCGGTCTTCTAACCGAAGGTGTCCGCATCGGCTTCGTCGGTTCGGTGCGCGAGGCCGTCACCAGCGCCGCCCTGGGGCCTATTCCTGGAGTGGTCATCGCCGTGCTGGTCGCCGCACTCTATGCCTGCCTGCTGGTCATCGCGTTCCTGGCTGCTCGCGACGATGGCGAACTCTCCTTTGGTGACGTGCACGTCTAGAGCAGCAACGCAAAGCCGGTAGATCTGCGAATTACATTGGTACATCAGCAGAAATCGAACCGATCGGTTCGTTTCTGTTGACGCGTCGTGCAGGACGGTATGAACGCCGGCTCAGCAAATACCGTGCACCCGCGGCAGGAAAATTCGCCTAACACACTGAAAAGCATGTCGAAGATTGTGGCGAAGGAAGCCTTTTGGCGGATTTCAAGCACCCGATTCACGGCATGGCCGGAACATCTTTGTGATTGGAAACCGCCCCAATGCCAACCCACCTCGGGGTAGTCCGAGCGACGCGAAATCCTCCAAGGCACGCCACGAGACGGACACAACACTGAAAAATATGAATACTGGAGTACCTGAAATGACCAAGATTGCTCTTACCGCTGCCGCCATCCTCATTGCCACAGGCAGCGCCTTTGCCGGCAGCGACCACTATGGTTCGGACGGCGTCAACCAGCCGGCAGCGCCTGCTGGCAATGCGCAGGTTGGAAATGTCGACAACACGTTCACGGGTTCGATCGGCAAGCTGCTCCCGACCGAGCACAACGGTGTCAACACCAATGCGACGCGCGAGTCCGGCACGGCCCAGTCCGTCGTGCCTCAATCAGGCCGGGGCAACTGGGGCCGCTAAGCCCTCAAGCTCCGGAACGCAAAGTGTGGCGGGCCCTGGCCCGCCGTTTTGCTTTTGCCTATCAAGAAGTCTCAGCCTGAGCACCCGCCCCGTTTTTGCACGCGCATAGGAGGCTGCAGCACTTGATTTTGCGCATGATCCTTTCCGAACCGAAGGTCAGCGCAGCAAAAAAATCAATTCCGATTTTCGGGCCCTTGCGCTAGCGCAGATCCTTCGGCCAAACGCAGTGCGTCAGCCGGGCATCGCCGAGGGCCAGCCGTGCCCAGTCACCGTCGAAAACGAAGCGGGCCATGGCTGCGGTCGGGAATTTTTCTTCAAGCTTTTTGAGTGCCGCGGCATCCGATCCGGCGCCGGCCAGCCGGCGTGCGAATTCCTCCAGGCCGGGATTATGACCGAGCACCAAGAGGCTGCTCGTTGCCGCATTTGCCTGCCGCACCTTGGCGAGAACGTCTGCCGCGCTGGCCTCGTAGAGCGCCTGAACAAATTTGGCCGGCGTTTTCGCCGGCAGTTCCGCCGAGACCAGCCGCCATGTGTCGCGGCTGCGCAGCGCCGGCGACACCAGCGCCAGGTCCGGCAGCCAGCCATGCCTGGCCAGTTCGCGCCCGGCCAGCGGGGCGGCCTTCACCCCGCGCCCGGAAAGCGGCCGGTCGAAGTCGATAAGGTCAGGATCGTCCCAGCTCGATTTGGCATGACGCAGAAGAAGGAGTTGCTTCGTTGTCGCCATGCCAGCCTTCTCCTGCTCAGGGCGTGATGCGCGCCAGATGCTCGAGGTCGGTCTCCTCGCGCAGCGGATCGGGCGCCATGACCACGGAGGAGCTGTTGTCGGCATCGTCGGCGAAGTGGGCAAGCACGGTACGGCCGCCCTCCATCCGCGCCTTGCCTTCGGCGACCAGCCCGAGCGCCAGCGGATAAAGCCGGTGCTCGGCCTTCAGCACGCGCGCGGCGAGCATGTCCTCATTGTCGCCGACCATCACCGGCACGGCGGCCTGGGCGATGATCGGGCCGTCATCCATGTCCAGGGTGACGAAATGCACCGTGCACCCATGGATGCGGATGCCCGCGCGGATGGCTCGCGCATGCGTATCCAGCCCCTTGAAGGCCGGCAACAGGGCAGGGTGGATGTTGATCATCCGTCCCAGCCACTTCTCGACGAAGCGCGCGCCGAGGATGCGCATGTAACCGGCCAGCGCCACGATCTCGGCGCCGAACGAGACAAGTGCGGCGTCGATCGCCCCGTCATGCGCTTCCTTGCTGGTATAGTCGGCTCGCGAAATCACCTTGGTGGCGATGCCGCGCGCCGCGGCGATACCGAGACCGGCGGCATTGGCCCGGTCGGAAATGACGCCGACGATCTCGGCCGGATAGTCCAGGTTGCTGGCCGCGGCGATCAGCGCCGTCATGTTGGAGCCGCGTCCCGAAATCAGCACCACGGTGCGTTTGCGCGCGCTCATAGGCCGATCGAGCCCCGATAGATCACGCCGGCGTCGCGGCGCGGCACGATGCGGCCGATCGGCGTCACGCTCTCACCGGCCTCCTGCAGGACGGCCGCGACCTGTGCCGCCTGGCCGGAGGCGACGGCGAGGATCATGCCGACACCGCAGTTGAAAGTGCGCATCATCTCTGCGGGCGCCACGCCGCCGGTCTTCGCCAGCCACGAGAATACCGCCGGCACCTCGATGGCATCGAGATCGAGCTCAGCGGAAAAATCTTTCGGCAGGACGCGCGGGATGTTTTCAGGAAAGCCGCCCCCGGTGATGTGGGCCAGCGCCTTGATGCCATGCGTGTTACGGATCGCCTTGAGGATCGACTTGACATAGATGCGGGTCGGCTCGAGCAGCGCCTCGGCCAGCGTGGCTTCATCGTTGAAGGGCGCTGGATCGGTCCACGCAAGGCCGCTGGTGGCGACGATGCGGCGGACCAGCGAAAAGCCATTTGAATGCACGCCCGACGAGGCCAGCCCCAACAGCACATCACCCTCGACGAGGTCGTCGGTCGGCAGCAATTGGCCGCGTTCGGCCGCGCCCACGGCAAAGCCGGCGAGGTCGTAGTCGTTGCCGTGATACATGCCGGGCATTTCCGCCGTCTCGCCGCCGATCAGCGCGCACCCGGCCTGCCGGCAGCCCTCGGCGATGCCGCCGACGATCGAAGCACCCTGGTCTGGATCGAGCTTGCCGGTGGCGAAATAGTCGAGGAAGAACAATGGCTCGGCGCCCTGCACGACGATATCGTTGACGCACATGGCGACGAGGTCGATGCCGATCGTGTCGTGCTTGCCCGCATCGATGGCGATCTTCAGCTTGGTGCCGACGCCGTCATTGGCGGCGACCAGCACCGGGTCGGTGAAGCCGGCGGCCTTGAGGTCGAACAGGCCGCCAAAGCCGCCGATCTCGCCATCGGCGCCCGGCCGGCGCGTCGCGCGCACCAGCGGCTTGATCTTCTCGACCATGAGATTGCCGGCATCGATGTCGACACCCGCCTCGGCATAGGTGAGCCCGTTCTTGCGCTTGCTCATTTTCCGGCGCCTGCTCATCGCTGTTTCGTTTGCTGAGGGCTCTTCGCATGAACGGTTTTGCCCCGCAAGGCAAGCGGGCGATGGCGGTGTTCAATTAGACCGGCCGAACCGGGCTCCATACGCTCCAGCAGTAGAAAGAAATGCCCGCCAGCGCAGCGGCGAGGGCGCCGACGGTCGCTAAAGACCTGACCTCGTCGCTCGGGAGGACTCCGTAGGAGAAACCGGCGGCGATCAAACTTGCCGCCACACTCCAGACACCTGGGTTTACGGCGACTGACCGCCCGAAAACGAACGCCACGGCGGCAGCCACTAACCAGAGAGGCCAAGACGCCAGAAGGCCGACGACCAAGGCAAGAACGAAAGTGGTCAAAAGGTCATGCATCGCCGAGTCGCGGTGTGGAGTTGTGAAAGATGAGAAGGCTAAGACGCTTTCTGTCACTCCGGCCAAATAGCAAAGTGTGACACGCAGGGCGATTGTAATTCTCTGTGCCATCGTCATTCGCTAGCTTCGTTTTTTCGGTTTGGGGTGGAGCAGGTGAGCGAGGAGAGAGCGTCGCCACTTGCCGTAGCCTCTCATCTCCATCATGTATCATCAAAACAGAAGCGACGGGATATGCGTTTGACCATCCCCAACATGATCACGATCATGCGTTTCGTGCTGGTGCCGGGCGTGGTGCTGGCCATGCTGCAGGCGCGCTGGGACTGGGCTTTCGCCGGCTTCCTGATCGCCGGCATTTCCGACGGCGTCGACGGCTTCATCGCCCGCCACTTCAACCAGTTTTCGCAGCTTGGCGCCTATCTCGATCCGATGGCCGACAAATTGCTGCTGGTCTCGGTGTTCGTGGTGCTGGGCTTCATTGGTGAATTGCCACTGTGGCTGGTCATCACCATGGTGTCGCGCGATGCGCTGATCGTCTGCGCCGTCGTTTTGTCCACCGTCATGGCCCACCCGGTCGAGATGAAGCCGCTCTTCGTGTCGAAAGCCAACACCGCCATCCAGATCGGGCTGGCGGCGGTGGTGCTGGGCGAGCTGGCCCTCGCCATCGACCTCGACCCGCTCAGGCCGGTGCTCATATTGCTGTCCGGGGTCTTGACCGTGGCTTCGGCCGCGGCCTATCTCGTGGCTTGGCTGAGACATATGAGCGGCTATGGCGAAGGCTCCAAACCGGGCACCTGACCAGGACATCGACGCGGCAGCCGAGGCTGCCGCTGCCGATGCTGCCGCGTCTGGCGTGTTTCGCCGCCAAATCCGCTTCTGGCTGATCAGCGCCGTCATCCTCGCGATCTTCCTCTATGTCTTCAGCGGCATCCTGCTGCCGTTCGTCGCCGGCATGGTGCTCGCCTACTTCCTCGACCCGGTCGCAGACCGGCTGCAGCGGCTCGGCCTGTCCAGGCTGATGGCGACGATTGTCATCCTGTTTGCCTTCATCGTCGTTCTGGTTCTGGCCTTCGTCATCCTGATTCCGGTGCTGGCTTCGCAGATGGCCGATTTCGCCAGCAAGCTGCCGGAATACCTGACCCGCCTGCAGACCCTGATCACCAGCTTCGATCCGAGATGGCTGGAAGAGAAATTCGGCGTCGACGCCAATGGCCTGCGCGAAGGGTTGAATTCGCTGCTGACCTCCGGCTTCGGCCTCCTGACCACGGTGTTCACCTCGATCTGGAGCTCCGGCGTGGCGCTGGTATCGGTGGTCAGCCTGTTCGTCGTCACGCCCGTCGTCGCCTTCTACATGCTGCTCGACTGGGACCGCATGGTGGCGATTGTCGACAGCTGGGTGCCGCGCGACTATGTCCAGACCGTCAGGGCAATCGCCAACGACATCAATACCGCCACCGCCGGCTTTGTGCGCGGCCAGGGCACGCTGTGCCTGGTACTGGGCGCCATGTACGCCACCGGGCTGACCTTGACCGGCCTGAATTTCGGCATCCTCATCGGCCTGTTCGCCGGGCTGATCTCTTTTATTCCCTATGTCGGCTCGCTGACCGGGCTGGTGCTGGCCGTCGGCGTCGCCTTCGTCCAGTTCTGGCCGGACTGGACCATGGTCGCGGCGGTGGCCGGCGTGTTCTTCGTCGGCCAGTTTATCGAGGGCAACATCCTGCAGCCGAGGCTGGTCGGCAAAAGCGTCGGCCTGCATCCGGTGTGGCTGATGTTTTCGCTGTTTGCCTTCGGCGCGCTGTTCGGCTTCGTCGGCTTGCTGATCGCCGTGCCGGCCTCGGCCGCCGTTGCCGTTCTGGTGCGCTTTGCCATTTCCCGCTATCTCGATTCGCCGCTCTACAAGGGCCACAATACCGAACCTGTCCCGCCGCTGCCGGCGCGTCGCCGCGGGAGCGGTGGGCCGCGCAGTTGAGCCAGATGCCGGACCACAACAAGATCGACCCGCCGCGCCAGTTGCCACTCGATCTCGGCCACGGCACCGGCTACTCGCGCGATGAGCTCGTCGTCTCCGGCACCAACAGCCAGGCGGTGGCGCTGGTCGATCGCTGGCCGGACTGGCGGTCGCCGGTGGTCGTGCTCGCCGGTCCGGCGGGCTCTGGAAAAACCCACCTGGCCTCGATCTGGCGCGCCCGCGCCGGCGCAGTGAAGATCGACGCCGGACGGATCGGCGACTGCATAGCGAGCCTCGGCGCGCGGCCGGCCCTGATCGACGATGTCGATGCCGGTCCGGTCGATGAAGAGGGGCTGTTCCATCTGATCAACGCGGTGCGCGGGGCCGGCTCGACCTTGCTCTTGACCGCGCGGCGCTTTCCGTCCGCCTGGGGCGTCAGACTTCCGGACCTCGCTTCGCGGCTGAAGGCGGCGGCGACGGTCGAGATCCAAGAGCCCGACGATCACTTGCTGGCCGGCGTCATCACCAAACTGTTCGCCGACCGCCAGGTCGAGGTCGAGCCACATGTCGTGCAATATCTGGTGCGCCGAATCGAACGCTCGCTGGCAACCGCGATGCGGGTGGTCGAGCGGCTGGATCGCACGGCACTGGAGCGCAAGACGCCGATCACTAGGGCGCTGGCCGCCGAAACCGTCAGCGCCATGGATGAGGGGCAGGGCGAGTTCGAGATCTGATACGACAGGCTCAGGCGGTGTCCCATTTCGGGAAATCAGTGCTGGCATCCATTTTGCAAGGTCAGCCTTGCCGGCTAACCCCGGTCCTGATGCGTATCAAATCAGGTTGTAGGCTCGCCGGGAGATGAGGCGGTTGGGGTTCTCTTCCCGGCGAGCTTGCCTTCAAAGAGGGGTCGCCAGTCGCGCGTATACGGCACTGGCAACGTGACTGCTTCGCCTATGAGGTGGCCAAGGAACATGCCTGCCGCCTGCTTTATGTTGGCGACGATTTTTCAAGGACCGATATCGAAAGCGCTCTACACCGCAACCGCCACCGCTCAGCTTTCGCCGGGCAGGGCCGCTCGTTACACGCCAAAACGCCTGCGGTAATCGCCCGGCACCAGGCCGGTTATCCTGGCGAACACTTTGCGGAAGGAGCCGGGATCGTCATAGCCGACATCCCAGGCGATCTGGTCGATGGATCGGGTCGTCGTTTCCAGCATCTCACGCGCCTTGCCGACGCGCAGGTGCTGGCAATACTCGGTCGGCTTGAGGCCGGTGGCGTTGCGAAAGCGGCGCAAAAAAGTCCGCTCCTCCAAGGCCGCATGCTCCGCCATGGTGGCAAGCGTCACATCGCGCGCGCCTCTCGCCTGGAGCCAATGCTGCACCTTGAGGATGGCCTCGTCGCCATGGTTCAGCCTGGGAGCAAACGGGCTGTAGAAGCGTTGCTCGCGTCCCGGCGGGTCCACCAGCATGAAACGGGCCGTCTCTATCATGACGGTCGGCCCAAGCACCCGGTCGACGAGTTTCAGGCCGAGATCGGTCCAGGCCATATAGCCGCCGGCGGTGATGATGTCGCAATCGTCGATGACCAGCTTGTCGGCATCGAGTAGGATGTCGGGAAAGCGTATCGCCAGCGCGTCGCGATAGGCCCAATGCGTGGTCGCAACACGACCCGACAGCAGGCCGGTCTCGGCCAGCACGAAGGCGCCGGCGCAGACCGAGCCGAGCGTCGCGCCGGCCGCATGGCGGGCCCTGAGCCAGTCGGCATAGGGTGCGGCCGCCTCGCTTGGAATCGGATCACCCAGCGTCGGAGGCAAGATGACCATGGCAGGTCCATAGCCAGGGCGGGGCTCGCTGTCGAAGGTGGGGATGACCGTTTGACTCGCCTCTTGCCACTGCCAATGTGTGACGCGAAGCCTCAGCGCATCCGGCGACCGTTCGGAAGCCAGCCGGTTGGCCAGCTGAAACAGATCGGTGAGGCCCAGTACTGCCGCTTCCTGAACGCCGGGATACACCACAAGCCCGATTTCGACCGGATCACGCGCCGCCCCCATCTGTCAGTTTTGCCTTGTTCAATGTCTGTTTTGCCAATCCTCACCATGACTCCGTTGCGATAGCTTTGTCCACAGAAGGAACCAACCTTCCCCCAACCAATTCAGCCACCTTCACCAAGGAGTAAGAGGATGAGCACATTCACCACCAAGGACGGCACCGAGATTTTCTACAAGGATTGGGGCACAGGCCAGCCAATCGTGTTCCATCACGGCTGGCCGCTCAGCGCCGATGACTGGGACAACCAGATGCTGTTCTTCCTCGACAAGGGCTATCGCGTGATCGCGCATGACCGTCGTGGGCACGGCCGCTCGACACAGACGGCGACCGGCAACGAGATGGACACCTATGCCGCCGATGTCGCGGCTCTGGTCGCTCACCTTGATCTCAAGAACGCCGTCCATATCGGCCACTCGACCGGCGGCGGCGAGGTGGCGCGTTACGTTGCCCGCTACGGTGGCGAAGGACGCGTCGCCAAGGCGGTGCTGATCGGCGCGGTGCCGCCGATCATGCTCAAGACCGACAGCAACCCCGGCGGCCTGCCGATCGAGGTCTTCGACGGCTTCCGTGCCGCTTTGGTCGCCAACCGCGCCCAGTTCTACAGGGATGTGCCGGCTGGCCCGTTCTACGGCTTCAATCGCGAGGGCGCCAAGGTCTCGCAAGGGGCTGTCGATAATTGGTGGCGCCAGGGCATGATGGGCGGAGCCAAGGCCCATTACGACTGCATCGAGGCTTTTTCCGAGACCGACTTTACGGAGGACCTGAGGAAGATCGACGTGCCTGTCCTGATCATGCACGGCGATGACGATCAGATCGTGCCGATTGCCGACTCCGCTCTGCTTGCAGCCGAGCTCGTCAAACACGGCACGCTCAAGGTCTACAAGGGCCTTCCGCACGGCATGTGCACCACCCACCCGGAGATCATCAATCCGGATCTCCTGGCGTTCATCCAAATCTGACGCTTCGCAGCTTCAGGCGGGCACGCGCGGAAATACGGGCTGCCCGTCGGTCGCTGGGTGCTTCGTCGGCCGCAGATGCTGTCCGGCGCAGCTGCGCCGGCAGCACGGCTGCTGTTCGTCGCGGTGAATGAATGGTCGGAGTGGAGAGATTCGAACTCCCGACCCTCTGGTCCCAAACCAGATGCGCTACCAGGCTGCGCTACACTCCGAGTCCTTGCGGGCTATAGGGTTCCGGGCTTTGGAAGGCAACCCCCGAAACGACAAAAACGGACCGAACGCCATAGAGTGGCAGGGAGTTGCACGAAAAGTCCCCAAAGTCGCACGGCTGTTCATCGCGCTCCTCATGGATAGAAAAATGAAGTAGCCGCGCCTTGTCGCCCTCCGGCGCTAGCGAGGCTCGCGTTCAACTAGCTCGGCGGCGCGTCAACCGGCGGCGGTGCTTGGAACATCAATCGCTTCGCCAGCAAGGAAGCTGCTTGAATTGAGCGATCCTCAGCCCGTCACCAACGATACCACCTCCAGGATTCTGCGAATCTTGTGCTCATCGAAATCCGCGCGACCGACGATCTGGAAAAGGCTTAGCTAGCCAATTGCAACGCCCCTCGGGCGGCCAATAGCTTGTGCTTTTCGAAGATCGCTAGCTTCTGCGGATAAGTGATCCGCACCTTGGCGTTGCACCCGTCACATCTGAAGTGCGCGATCGTCCTTAGCGCAGAGCCCTTCCTTACCGCCGGATGCGAGCAATCCGGACATTCGAATGTGAGCGCAACATCAGACAAGTCTTCGGCTAAGCCCATTTCCATCCCCCTTCGCAAAGCGCTGTGGCTACACTCTGGCGAGTCTCACTAGCAAGTCAGATGTAGCAATTCAGATGCCAATCCCATTGTGCCAAAGCGAGACGAGAACGATTTGCATCGGCATTCGCCAAGCGCCTTGGGCGCCGGCACAACGTGCTCGTCAACGGCTCCCGCTGCTGATTACCGCGGCCCGAGTCCTTGCGGGCTATAGATTCCGGGCTTGGCTGCGCGACCCCTAAGAGACGAAACGGAACAAACGGCAGGGTCTTTTGCCGTGAACCGTCGCGCGGTCACCGTCGGTGGCCCGCCGTGTCGAAAGGTACGGCAGGCATCGGCCTTGCCGCCGGCGGCATTGCGCAGTAATGAGGGGAATACAGCGGCGGTGCCGCTTGCCCGCAGCAACGAGGTGTCCATGTCCGCGCGCATTTTCAGCCCAGCCAGAACCGCGATGCAGTCCGGCAAGGCCAAGACCGGCCACTGGGTGCTGGAATTCGATCCCGAGATGCGCAAGAAAATCGATCCGCTGATGGGCTACACCACTTCGGGTGATATGCGGAGCCAGATCAGGCTCACCTTCGACACCCGGGAAGAGGCGGTGGCCTATGCCGAGAAAGAGGGGCTGGCCTTCCGTGTCGAGGAGCCTAAAGAATCCAAGCGCCGCCAGATTTCCTATGCGGAGAATTTCCGCTATGACCGCAGGACGCCCTGGACGCATTGACCGGCAATGCCGGGCAGCCGTCCCAGCGCGTGATTCAGCCGGCCCTTGGCGTCGGCCCAGCGGTCCCGTAGCTCAGCTGGATAGAGCACCGGCCTTCTAAGCCGATGGTCACAGGTTCGAATCCTGTCGGGATCGCCAGCATTTTCAGGGTCCATTCTGGACACATAGGTCACGGTTTATACCGGAGACATGGGTAACACTTTTGGCCCGAAAGGGTTTTGGAGTGGTTCGAGCCTGCATGTCTCATCGTCGAAATATCCCAGATCATAGTCCACGA
>NZ_RZSW01000126.1:0-12961 GCF_003997375.1 Mesorhizobium sp. M5C.F.Ca.IN.020.29.1.1
AGGCGTCCCCGTTGGTCGCCGCTCTGGCTGAACGGAGGGGCCCCTCCGTCGTGGTGCCATCTCCAGGCGAAGTCGTAGGGAGGAAGCCGCTGCTCGACGCTGCTGTCGGTCGGCGACGCAGGGATCACGTGATCGCGCCCTCCGCCAGGCGGGCCCTGCAGGCGCAGGCTGTCCTTAGCCTTGAATGGCCGCATGCCGACCCCTTCGAGCGCCTCTGCAACTCCGGGGTCCGCTCGGATCAGCTTTGCAAGGCGCGCCGTGATCGCGTCATGCAGCTTGTCCTCCTCGGCCGCTCGCTCGCGCGCGGCGTCGGCCTCCGCTCGCGTGCGCTCCGCCGCCGACGCGATCGACTGCTCGACTATTTCGCGCTGATACCCGGCGCCAGGCTCGTACTGAAGTAGATTTCGATGCCGTCAGGCATGGCGATATCCCCCCCGTTTGAACAGCATGATTTTGGTGCCGGCGAAGCGCTCGGCAAGCAGAAAATTAGCGATCTCTAATGATTGTCTGTGAGCAGAGGGGGCGCCACCTTGCGCTTCCCCGCTGCAGGTCGGGCCTAATCCGATCGCGCCCGCTCTCCACCAGAGGCGCGGGCCCTTTTTCATTCGTTCGGCCGATGCGCCTGCGAGCTGATCGCCGAATTTCAGGAAGTCGAGACAGGCAAAGGCGCGGATGCTTTGAACAAACGCCCCCAACTCGCTGCGGCATTGTCGGAAGCCAAGCGCAATGATTGCGCGGTCGTCGTCGCCAAGCTCGATCGCCTGTCCCGGGATGTGGCCTTTATCTCGGCTCTCATGGCGAAGCGGACGCCGTTCATTGTCGCGGAGCTGGGCGCGGACGTGTCGCCTTTCATGCTGCACATCTATGCAGCCGTTGCGGAACAGGAACGCGCCATGATTTCACAGCGCACGAAAGACGCGCTCGCAGCCGTTAAGGCCCGTGGCGTTCGGCTTGGTAATCCGCGGATCCGCCAGGCTCAGGAAGCGGCTGCAGAGCGCCGTACGGCCATTGCCAAAGACTTCGCAGCCAACGTACTGCCCATCATCAGAGAAATTCAGGCAACAGGTGCATCCATGCGGAAAACGGCCGCCGCTCTCAATGCGCGTGGAATCCCTACGGCTCGCGGTGGCACATGGGCGGCAACGCAGATCAGTGATATCTTAAAGCGTAGCGCGGTCTGAAGGCGCAAGCCGAGTTCGCACGCTGTTTGACAGAGTGGAGGCGGCGACGGGCGATGGACTGGGTTGCCGGATTCCCAGATCTTCCGGAGCGCCTTGATTAGCGTAGGCGCTAAGTGGTTCGGAAGTTCACGCAGGCCGAAGAAGCCCCAAGCCCTTTTTGATCTTCTCGAACCAAACGCGTTCCAAGCTCCTTCCCGAGGCCGTGCATCGGCAACTGGAAACCCGATCTTTGAGACGGATGGTCACATGGCCGCTCCCACCGCGGCTATTGCTGGTCCTATGTTGAACGCAAGCCTTCCAAGATTGGAATTGGGAGAAGATCACGCCCTTCACCGGCAAGCTTCCCGTGTTCCCCGAAATAGTACGCGAACTCCGTCCTTCGTAAGCTTTCACCGATCACCGCTCGATAAGTGATGACCCCCCGTAGCTCGCCTTCGCAAGGGCGCGCTACTCCGCCGCGCCCTTCGGTAGGAAAGCCCTTGGGCCTCCAGATCATCCCCGATCACGGCTTCGCCTTCAGTCGGACACCCGGGCTTCCGTGATTCAGAAACTCGATGCCCTCGGCCTCCAGCACGGTCATCACGGCGCGCACCTTATCAAGGCCACTCGTGAGCCCTTCGGCGCCTTTCTTCTCCATGGCGCTTACCGTGTTGATGTTGATTCCGGCACGCTTCGCAAGCGCCCCTTGGTCCATGTCAGCCAAGGCGCGGGCTGCGCGAATCACTTGCGGCCGAGGAGTATGAAACGTGCGGTGCCCCCCGCCGCAGCGACAGCCTTCGTTATTCCTTCTTGTCGACCAGCGCCCGTAGTGCCGAGACGTCATGCAGCAATAACCTGCTGCCGCGCTTTTCGATCAGGCCTCTCTTGGCGAGGTCGCTCATTTCGCGCGAGACCGCTTCCCTGTGCGTGCTCATCGTTGCCGCCAGCTCGGAATGCGTCGGTGCCGGGCTTATGGACACCTCGCCGTCCACGAGTGCGGCTTTCTCCGCCCGATGCAGGAGCTCGACGATCAGCCGTTTTCGCACGACCAGAGTGCTGTATTCGAATACCCGCTCGGTCATGCGCCGGAGCTGGGCAGACAGATGCTCAAGCAGCATCCAGGCAAAAGTCGGGTGGGTCATCACGATATCCCGGAATGCTGTGCCGGACAGCCGTGCAGCTCGGGTTGCCTCCAGCGCGACTACGCTGGCAGAGCGTGCAATCCCGTCAATGCCTCCGAGCTCCCCGAAAATGTCACCCGGTTCGACATCGCGATACGCTATCTCCCTGCCGTCCGCTGAAACCAGTGTCACGCGAGCCCGTCCTTCCAGCAGGAAGAAGACATCGCGACCAGTATCGCCGTGGGAAATGATTAGCTCGTTGTGTCGATAGCTGCGCTCGTGCCACCGTTTGGTCAGCGCGGCGAGGTCGGCATCGCAAAGTCTTGGGATGAAGGCCAGAGAGCCTGTCACAACGGTCTCTTGTTCAATCAAATGTACTTCACCTTACTCCCTATCCAAGGAAATTTGATGGCCGCAGGCCCCGCTTCCGGGATGCAAACTGGGAGCGGATTTTGCCAATGTTTTCCCCGGTGTGGGAATTCCCACAGCCGAGCCTGGTTCGACTGTCATATCCTTGTTGCAACGTCAGGCCCGCCGGCTCGTGTGCAAGCCGGCGAAGGGAAAGGGAACAGTCATGAAATTCTTGGCTCCCGTCACAAAACTTGCTGCGGTGTTTCGCAAATTCGTCGCGCCGCGCTACCGCCCGGAGCTTTATTACATGCGTGGCCCGGGGCCAGCCACCGCCCGCCGTATGAGCACGCCGCGGCAAAACCAATCCATCGACCACTATGCCTAACTTGCCTCGCGGACGGCTGACGCTCTCGCCCGGAGTGCCGTTCGCGCCGTTCCGTACCGGTCAATTCAGATCAATGAAGGGACGATCTGATCATGGTTATAATTCATGCTGTCGCCATTGGTCCATTTCGCAGGTGGTTACGCCTCCGCGCCGAGCGAAAAGCTCTCTTGTCGGCAACGGACCAGTTGAGCCGTTTACCCGATGACGTTCTTGGCGACATCGGCATCTCACATGACGAAATCATGTGCGCTTTGCGAAGCCGCGCCATCCGTCATGCGGAGGCAGGCGCGGCCGGCACGACGATCGAGCGCACCAGGATCGCTGAATCTGTGTCCCAATAATGCACAGGGGCCAACTGGCGAATCAAACAAGCCCGCTGCCTCACGGTTGCGGGCTTTCTTCGCTGCGAACATGGCGGGAACAAATGGGCTGATCCGTGTTGCAGTCATGTTGCAATGACAACAAGGGACGGACCGAGACAGGCCCGGAAAGCAAGGGGTTGAGCGCTACAGGACGTGAAAACCCATGCAACACGCACCGGTCGCGATGGTGCTGCGTAACCGATTGTTTTCATTCATGAAGTTCTTGGCTGGGGAACCTGGATTCGAACCAGGACTAACGGAGTCAGAGTCCGTGGGTCTACCGTTAACCTATTCCCCAGCAGGCGCAGTCTAAAGAAAACCGCGCGGGCAGCGCGGCGATGTCACCGCGCGTGCCTTGTAGCCGCCGCCGGAAAATAGTCAAGCCTGCCCAGGCATTTCAATCGGCGCGATTGCTTCAAGTTTTAATTCGGCTCTTGCCCATTCCGGGGCGAGACAGCGAAGCCACTGCATCGCTGCGTTCTTCGGCTACTGTAACGGCATGGATCCTAGGGTCTCCGCTACGTCGCTTCGCTCCTGCTCCGCCCTAGGATGACGAAGGCGTGTTGGCTTACGGCCGGTCGCATACGTTGGAAATTGGCACTGGCCGCAAACCTTGGAAATTGGCGTCGGTCGTAAACCTTATTGGCGGTTGCCGGCAAATCGCAAACCTCTAGGATTGGCCGAAACAACACTCCGTTCGTCATCCTAGGGCGGAGCAGGAGCGAAGCGACGTCGCGGAGACCCTAGGACCCATGCCGTGATCTCTGAGCGCTGCAGCGTTGAACAGGAGGGTCTCACCTGGCGTTGTGACCCATTCTTCACGCGCATCGTTAGTCCGAAGCGATTGCCCGGCATCTCAACTCTCACTTCGCCCGAGCTGCGAGTGCTCAAAATACAGCACGACCCCGAGCGCTATCACCAGCGGGATGATCAGGTAGAACAGCCGGAACACCAGCAGTGCGGCCAGCACGCCGACCGGGTCCATATGCGAAAGCCCGGCGAGGAAGACGACTTCGAACACGCCGAGTCCGCCCGGCGCATGCGAGATTTGGGCGACCGAGAACGACACCAGGAAGACGCCGAGCACGACGAAATAGCCGGGATTGCCAGCCGCGGGCAGGGCGAAGAAGATGATCGCCGCCGCCGCCAGAAGCTCGATCGGGCCGATCAGCAATTGCCGCGCGACGATCGGCAGGGCCGGATAATGGATCTGAAAGCTGCCGATCTTCAGCGGTCTGAGATGCAGCCAGCTGCCGAAGACATAGGCTGCCACCAGCAGCAGCATGGCGACGCCCGCGGCCATGGTCAGGCGATGATGCGGTGCGCCGGAGAACCGGTCGATGATTTCAGGCTCGAAGACCAGCACGAGGCCGGAGACGAGGATCGTCGACAGCACGAAGGTGATCCAGCAGATCGCCACCAGCACGCCGACATCCTTTCCGGTGAGGCCCCTGGTTCCGTAGGCGCGGTAGCGGATCACCGCGCCTGAAAATACCGAGCCGCCGATGTTGTGCGACAGCGCATAGGTAGTGAATGAGCAGAAGGTGACGAAGAGCCAAGAGACTCGTCTGCCGATATGCAGGAGCGCGATGTGGTCGTAGCCGGCCAGCGATGCATAAGCGATAACCGAGCTCAGCGCGGCGAGCATCCAGCCGCGGGCAGGGATGGCGACGATGCCGTCCCAGACATCGTCGAGCGAGATGCCGCGCAGTTCGTGCAGTAGCAGCCACAGCGAGAATACGACCGCCGCAATGCCGACGACCGGCCAGAAATAGCGCCTCCAGTTCATGGCGTGACGATCATGCGTTGCAGCCCCGTGCCCTCTTTCGGTTCGCGTCAGGGAAACTGGCCGCGATTCCGAATGTTCCATTCCGCCATTTCAGAAATGCCTTATCGAAGCCGGCTATTCAACCGGCAACGCGCGGCTCTTCCTGCTGCCGCTTCATGCCGCCGGCAAAATTCGGCCCCTGCGCTCTTGGTGATCCGGCCCGGCGCTGCTAGTCTGGCCGCAACTTAGAACACATGAAAGCGCCTGCTGCGTCCGATCTCCGGTTCGCGCGGCGCCGGAAGGAACGACAGTGGAAGACCACGACACCGGCGCTGGCGCGCCGGAAGTGGGCGTGTCCAGGGCTTCGCCGCCGCCTGCAGGCCAGGCAAGCCCATCCGCCGGTCGGCAGAATGGCCGCCCGGTGCAGCCTTGGTCCGGTCACGGACAGGCAGGCGACGCGTCCCAGCATCAGAATGGCCAGAATCAGAAGGCCAAGACCAGGAAGCGGCGCAAACGTCGGCGCGGCCGCAAGGTTTTCGTGCGCGATGACGCACAGCTCGCGGCGGCCGGGCTGTCGGCGGCCGCCGCCAGCGCTCCAGCCAGCCGTCCTCCCGAGGCGATCGTCGCGCCTTTGCCCTCAGCTGCGCCAAGCAGGCCGGAGCAGGACGTTCGCCGCTCGCCGGCGCAGGAACTGCCGGTGTTTGCCGCACTCGACCTCGGCACCAACAATTGCCGGCTGCTGGTGGCTGTGCCGACGCGCCACGGTCAGTTCCGCGTCATCGACGCTTTCTCGCGTATCGTCAGGCTGGGCGAGGGCCTCACCGCCAATGGCCGGCTCGGGCAGCCTGCGATGGACCGTGCGGTCGAGGCGCTGAAGATCTGCGGCGACAAATTGCGCAGCCGCAAGATCAGGAAGGCCCGGCTGATCGCCACCGAAGCCTGCCGTACTGCCGCGAACGGCGCCGAGTTCCTCGACCGCGTCGAGCGCGAGGCGGGTCTGAAGCTCGAGATCATCGACCGCCAGACCGAGGCGCGGCTGGCGGTGTCGGGCTGCGGCTCGCTGGTCGACCGCGACACGCAAGGCGTCGTCCTGTTCGACATCGGCGGCGGCTCCTCGGAAATCGCGCTGATCGACCTCACCGGCCACCGCTCGCCGAGGCTCGCCAACCATATCGTCTCCTGGACGTCGCTGCCGGTCGGCGTGGTTTCGCTGGCCGAGCGCTTCGGCGGCCGCACCGTCACCCGCGAGGTTTTTGCCGCCATGGTCGAAGATGTGGCTGTGCGCCTGCATGCCTTCGATGGGCGCGACCGGCTCAGCCATGTGCTCGCCAGCCCGAAATTTCATTTGCTCGGCACCTCGGGCACGGTGACGACGCTGGCCGGCGTCCACCTTGACCTGGAACGCTACGACCGCCGCCGGGTCGACGGGCTGTGGATGGACCGCGACAGCGTCGACCGCATGGTCGAGAAGCTGGTCGGCTGGGATTTCCAGCAGCGCGTCGCCAACCCTTGCATCGGCGCCGATCGCGCCGATCTGGTGCTGGCCGGCTGCGCCATCCTGGAAGCGATCCGCGCGGTGTGGCCGTCGGAGCGGCTGCGTGTCGCCGATCGCGGCCTGCGCGAGGGCATATTGAGCGAATTGATGGCCGACGACGGCGTCTGGCGCAGCAATGGGCGTGATAGGCGATGACCAAGAAGCCGGAAAAACCAGGCTCAGCCGGCATTCGCGTGCTGAAGACGCGGATCAAGAAGAAGAGCGGCCTGAAGGAATCGTCGCGCCGCTGGCTGCAGCGCCACATCAACGATCCCTATGTCCAACGCTCCAAGGCCGACGGCTACCGCTCGCGCGCGGCCTACAAGCTGATCGAGATCGACGACAAGCACCATCTGCTCAAGCCCGGCATGAAGGTCATCGACCTTGGTGCGGCACCCGGCGGCTGGTGCCAGGTCGCCGCCGCGCGGACGAAATCGACGGCCGAACACCCGCATGTCGTCGGCATCGACTATCTGGAGATGGACGCGGTGCCCGGCGCGCCGGTGCTGTTGATGGATTTCCTCGACCCGCAGGCGCCGGAAAAGCTCGCCGAAACGCTCGGTGGCCAACCGGACATCGTTTTGTCCGACATGGCGGCGCCGACGACCGGCCACCGCCGGACCGATCACATCCGCACGATGTATCTGTGCGAGGTGGCGGCTGATTTCGCCCTTTCGGTGTTGAAGCCGGGCGGCCATTTCCTTGCCAAGACGTTTCAGGGCGGCGCCGAGAACGAATTGCTCGCCAGGCTCAAGCAGAATTTCCGCTCGGTCCATCACGTCAAGCCGCCGGCCTCGCGGGACGAGTCGGTCGAGCTTTATCTGCTGGCGAAGGATTTTAAGGGGTGAGAAGCGGTCCGCGTTAGCGGACGAAAAGCCAATTGCTTGGCTTTTCGAGCTTCGAACGCCCTGAGCCTGCGAAGGGCCGGGTGGTGAAGGGCTCACTGCCCCGCCGGTGGACCCGCCTCCAGCGTCTTGGGCGCCGTCAGCCCGCCATATCCTGACACGGCGTTGCCGGCGTTCGGCGCCAGCCGCATGAATGACAGCGATGCGGCCGCCGACACCGCCGCGACGATGAAGAACGCGATGTGGAAGTCGCTCAGCGTCAGCGGCCCGCCATGGATTGTCGTCGACACTTCCAGGATGCCGCCGGCCAGCGCCACGCCGAGCGCGATCGACAGTTGCTGGAACACCGCGGCGATCGGCGTTGCCTTGCTGGTGTCGGCGGTCGAAATCTCGGCATAGGCAAGCGCGTTGATGCCGGTGAAAAACATCGAGCGGATGAAGCCGCCGACGAGCAGGGCGGCGAGGATCAGCACATAGCGCGTGTCGGGCGTGAACAAGCCGTTGATGGCGATCGACGCCGCCGCTATCAGCGAGCCGAAGATCAGCACCCGGCGGAAGCCGGCGACCCTGAAGATCAGCGCCGTGACGAATTTCATGCCGATCGCGCCAATCGCCGCCACGAAGGTGATCATTCCCGACTGGAACGGCGTCAGCCCGAAGCCGATCTGGAACATCAGCGGCAAAAGGAAAGGCACGGCGCCAATGCCGATGCGGAACAGCCCGCCGCCGAGAACCGAGGAGCGGAACACCTGGTTGCGGAACAGCTCGAGCGCCAATAGCGGATTCTTGGCGCGGCGCGCATGCAGGAGATAAAGCACAGCTGACGCCAGCCCAACAGCCACGGTGAGAAAGCCGGCGATCGGCGGCAAAGCGGGCAGGCTGACCACCGACAGGCCGAACACGATGCCCGATGCCGCCAGCCCGCTCAGCACGAACCCGATGAAGTCGAGCGGCGGCGTCTGCGCCGATTCGGTCTCCGGCAGGAAACGCGTAGCGAGCCAGATGCCGATCAGCCCTATCGGCACATTGATCAGGAAGATCCAGTGCCAGGTTAAATAGGTGGTGAT
Organism: Mesorhizobium sp. M5C.F.Ca.IN.020.29.1.1; assembly: GCF_003997375.1. NCBI lineage: Bacteria > Pseudomonadati > Pseudomonadota > Alphaproteobacteria > Hyphomicrobiales > Phyllobacteriaceae > Mesorhizobium > Mesorhizobium sp. M5C.F.Ca.IN.020.29.1.1. The sequence continues at coordinate 8,594 of NZ_RZSW01000126.1, forward strand.
GAAACCGCCGACCGGCGGACCGACGAGCGGCCCGACCAGGGCCGGGATGCTTAGCCAGGACATGGCGGCGACAAGCTCGCTTTTCGGCGTGGCGCGCACCAGCACAAGCCGTCCCACCGGAGTCATCATGGCGCCGCCAATGCCTTGCAGGAAGCGCGACATCACGAAAGCCGGCAGCGAATTGGACACGGCGCAGGCGACCGAACCGACGATGAACACGGCGATCGCCGCCCGAAACACGTTCTTGGCGCCGAAACGATCGGCCATCCAGCCGCTGATCGGAATGAAAACTGCCAGCGACACCAGATAGGCGGTCAGCGCCAGCTTGAGCGCGACCGGGCTGGTCTGGAGGTCGGTGGCGATCGCCGGCAGCGACGTTGCGATAACGGTCGAATCCATGTTTTCCATGAACAGAGCGACCGCCAGGATAAGCGGAATGGTGCGGTTCATGGAACGCGTCCGGATTTGAATGTTGCGTCGTCGATTGCTTTGCCGGTCCAGGGGAGGGGCAGGCCGACAGGCAGGGCGGGTTACCACGGGTTGGGTCGGATGTCGCCTTAATTTGCCGTCACATTTGTGCGACCCTGGCAGCCGTGCCAGTCCGAAGCCTTGCGAAGAATGGCGCTTAAATAAAAGGCCCGCCTCGGCGGCGGGTCGGTTGGCGCAAATCAGCACCATGCACAAATCAAGAGCATAACTGCCGACGGATCACGAGCGCGGAAGCGCCGGGAACGATTCATTGATGATATGGGCCGGAACCGGTTTATCCGAGTTAAACCCCTTTGAAGTGAGATGCGTCATGAAGATGCAAGGCACCATGCTTGCCGCGTGGGTTGCAATCGTCGGAGGCAACAGCGTGGCTGCTGCCGATCCGTGGAAGGACGAGAGCGGCCATGGCAAATGGCAGGACCGCTACCGATACGAAGATAATTATGAGCGGAAGCGGGAACGCTACAGCTCCAAAGAGGAATATCGGCGCGGCAACTGCACGATCGAGCGCAAGTGGGAAGGTGACGAATACAAGGAAGAGATCAAGTGCAAGCGGGGCAAGCGGCGCGTTTACGATTACTATTAGGCCATCCATCGCCTGCCGGCGCTCAAATTTCAACCTGACCCACTACCCGAGCGACTATCCGAGCGCGTATCTTTCCCGCTGCGCTCGCAGAGCAGCGGCGAATGCCGGTCACCAATCCATCATCGCGAAGGCACCAAGCTGAGTTCGCAGCCCTGCCGTGCACAAGCAATCGGCTTTTCATCGGCGACGGGACGTGTTACGAGCCAGCGCCAATCCTGAAAGGGAAGAAGACGAGTCGGCGCTGTCCATCCGGTCCAGCGCTTTTCATGCATTCCGAGGGCTGGCCATGGCAAAGATTATCGAAACGTCCACGGGCGCATTGGCGCTGACCTTTGACGATGTGCTGCTGCAGCCGGGTCATTCCGAGGTCATGCCCGGCGAGACCGATATCCGCACCCGCATCGCCGGCGACATCGACCTCAACGTGCCGATCCTGTCCGCCGCCATGGATACCGTGACCGAGGCGCGTCTTGCCATCGCCATGGCCCAGGCTGGCGGCATCGGCGTCATCCACCGCAATTTCTCGCCGGCCGAACAGGCCGAGCAGGTGCGGCAGGTCAAGAAATTCGAATCCGGCATGGTGGTCAACCCCGTTACCATCGGCCCCGACGCGACGCTGGCCGACGCCTTGGGGCTGATGCGCACCTACAGCATCTCGGGCATTCCGGTGGTCGAGAATGGCGGCGCCGGCGGGCATAAGGTCGGACGGCTGGTCGGCATCCTGACCAACCGCGACGTGCGCTTCGCTTCCGATCCGGCCCAGAAAGTCTACGAGCTGATGACCCGTGAGAACCTGATCACGGTCAAGGAAAATGTCGATCAGGACGAGGCCAAGCGGCTCCTGCACCAGCACCGCATCGAAAAGCTGGTCGTGGTCGATGGCGACGGCAATTGCGTCGGGCTGATCACCGTCAAGGACATCGAGAAGTCGCAGCTCAACCCGCACGCCACCAAGGACGTGCAGGGACGCTTGCGCGCGGCGGCCGCCACCAGCGTCGGCGATGACGGGTTCGAGCGCGCCGAGCGCCTCATCGATGCCGGCGTCGACCTTCTGGTGATCGACACCGCCCATGGTCATTCGCAACGTGTTCTGGATGCCGTGACGCGGGCTAAAAAGCTGTCCAATTCGGTCCGCATCCTGGCCGGCAACGTCGCCACGTCAGAAGGCACGCTGGCGCTGATCGATGCCGGCGCCGATGCCGTCAAGGTCGGCATCGGGCCCGGCTCCATCTGCACCACCCGCATCGTCGCCGGCGTCGGCGTGCCGCAGCTTTCGGCAATCATGTCGGCGGTCGAGATAGCGCAGAAATCGGGCGTCTCGGTCATTGCCGATGGCGGCATCAAATATTCCGGCGATCTCGCCAAGGCGCTCGCCGCCGGCGCCAGTGCCGCCATGATCGGCTCGCTGCTGGCCGGCACCGACGAGAGCCCGGGCGAAGTCTATCTGCACCAGGGCCGCTCGTTCAAAGCCTATCGCGGCATGGGCTCGGTCGGCGCCATGGCCCGCGGCTCCGCCGACCGCTATTTCCAGGCCGAGGTGCGCGACACGCTGAAACTGGTGCCGGAAGGCATCGAAGGGCAGGTGCCCTACAAAGGACCTGTGTCCGGCGTGCTGCACCAGCTTGCCGGCGGCCTGAAAGCCGCTATGGGCTATGTCGGCGGTCGCGATCTTGCCGATTTCCGCGACCGCGCCACCTTTGTACGCATATCCAACGCCGGACTTCGTGAAAGCCACGCCCATGACGTCACGATCACCCGCGAAAGCCCGAATTACCCCGGCGGAGCCTAACCAGTTCGCACGAAGCCTGACGGCAATGATGCTGCGGCTGTCGCGCCACGCTGCCGCGCTCTGTTTTGCCTGCGCGGCGGTTTTCGTCGCCATGACCGCGATGGAATTCCTCTATTTCCGCCAGCTGAGTGGTGGCCTGCCGTCACTCGATTTGCGCTGGACCGGCTTCACCCCGGATGAGGGCATGGCCTGGCTGACGGCGCTCGGCCGGCGCGGCAGCGAGATCATTCTGGTCTGGCACTACCTGACCTTCGACCTGCTGTTCCCGGCGCTGCTGTCGCTGACGCTGGTCAGCTTGATCCTGGCCACGGGGCGGCGCCTGAAGAACTTCCGGGCTCTGCCCGCGCAGCTCCAGTCGCTGTTCGCGCTTGTCCTGGTGCTGCCCTACACGCTTGCCGATTATGCGCAGAACATCGCTGTGGCCCGCCTGCTCTCGGATTTCCTGTCGGCCAATCCGGATTCGCTGTCCTTCGCCTCGGCGCTGATCGTCACCAAATTCGCGTTTCTGGCGATACCGGTCATCGTCATCGCGGTTTTCCACCTGGCCGGTCAGCCGCGCCAGCGTTGACTTTCCTTCTCCCACAACAAAGGGAGAAGGATGTGGCAGACGTTACAAATCGAACAGCGCGATCTTGCGCTTGTCGAACTTGATCGCAATCTCGCCGCGCACCAGTTTGAGCGCGGCCTCGCCGAACACGGCGCGTCGCCAGCCTTGCAAGGCCGGCACGTCGGCGGCCTCGCCCTCGGCGGCGATGCGGTCGATGTCGTCGCTGGAGGCCAGCACCTTCGAAGCGACGCCCTCCCTTTCGGCGACGATCCGCAACAGGACTTTCAGCAATTCAGCGGCGGCATTGGAGCCTTCGGGCGGCTGAAAACTCTTTGGCAGCTTCGGCATCTCTTCCCTGGGCAAGGCAAGCGCGCTGTTGATCGCGCCAAGCAGCGCCGTTGCCGTCGCTGACCGTTCCCAGCCTTTCGGCGTGGTGCGCAGCTTGCCCAGTGCTGCCGCATCGCGCGGCGCCTGCTGCGCCACCTCGTAAATGGCGTCGTCCTTGAGCACCCGGCCGCGCGGCACGTCGCGTTCGCGCGCCTCGCGCTCGCGCCATGCGGCCACCGCTTGCACGATCGCCAGTTCCTGCGGCTTGCGCAGCCGCATCTTCAGCCGCTTCCAGGCGTCCTCCGGATGCGGGTCGTAGGTTTCGCGCGCAGTCAGCACCTCCATCTCCTCGTTCAGCCAGTGGGCGCGGTTTTCCCGCACCAGCTCGGCGCTGAGGTGCTGGTAAACCTCGATCAGATGGGTGACGTCGGCAAGCGCGTAGTCGAGCTGTTTTTCGGAAAGCGGCCGGTGGCGCCAGTCGGTGAAACGTGAGGACTTGTCGAGCCGAGCGCCGGTGATCTTCTGGACGAGCTGGTCATAGGAGACACTGTCGCCGAAGCCGCAAACCATCGCCGCCACCTGGGTGTCGAACACCGGATGCGGCACCAGATCGCCGAGATGAACGATGAT